>CAYYOU010000134.1:0-4066 GCA_964473425.1 uncultured Candidatus Izemoplasmatales bacterium
CATACTATTGGAGAAGGATTCCCTAAAAGAACAGAAGTAATCATGAAAGGGCTTCAAGAACCTTTTGCTAAACGTACTGTTGAGGGTGACCTTGGAATGAGATATAGCGCTAATGCTTTATTAAGCTTAGTATCAGATTATGAGTTTAGAAAATACTTTGATGAAGATGATCAGTGTGATCATAATATAGCTAAATCTCTTGAAAGAAGAAAAGAACATGTCGATTTTATTCCACAAACAAGAGATGAAGAAGAATTTGATAAAGCAATCGCAAAAATTTGTTGCGATGTATCAATCAGTAGACATGTAGGACATGTAGAAGTAGTTAGTACTCCTCTTGGAAGCATGTATTACCAAACAGGTAAAGATTTATCTGATATAAAATATGTTATTGGTACTGGTGGAGTTTTAATCAATAATGCTGATGCTAAAAAAATCTTAAGATCAGTAAATAAAACATCAAACAAGAAACTAGAACTAAGACCAAATAATCCTGCAATCTTAATTGATCGTAGTTACATTTTGTCTGCAATGGGATTGTTATCTCAAAAGTATCCTAAAAACGCATTAAAAATCATGAAACAATATTTACTATAAGGAGACTATTTATGGTTAAGAATAAAAAGATGGAGTTAGAAACTTTTCTAGAAATTAGAAAAGAAATCTTACTACAGTGGCCAACAGGATCTCATCCTGCCCTTGATTTAGAAGAATCTGTCAAAAGATTAAAAAGTGTTCCACCCCATAAGAACTTTGCTATGAAATTAAGAAAAGCAAAAGCAGAGGGAGTAACACTTATACAACCACGCGCTGGAGTAGCCCGTCTTGATGAACATATAGAATTACTTCAATTCTTAGAAAAAGAAGGACATGCTGATTTTTTACCATCTACAATTGATTCATACACAAGACATAACCGTTATGAAAATGCTGAAGATGGAATAATTGAATCAGAAAAACAAGGAAGATCATTGTTAAATGGTTTCCCTGCAGTAAACCATGGAGTAGATGGTTGCACTAAAGTCTATGAAAATGTAAATTCTCCACTTCAAGCAAGACATGGTACACCTGATGCAAGGCTGTTATCTGAAATCATCCATGCATCTATGTGGACTTCAAATGAAGGTGGAGGAATTTCATATAATATACCTTACGCTAAAATAATCAGTTTAGAAGATACAATTAAATACTGGCAATATGTTGATAGATTAGTAGGGTATTACTACGAACAAGGGGTTGAACTTAATCGTGAGCCTTATGGTCCACTAACTGGAACACTTGTTCCACCAGCAATTTCAAATACTGTCGCAATAGTTGAAAGTATTTTAGCTGCTGAACAGGGAGTTAAAAATATAACTGTAGGATATGGACAAGGTGGAAATCTTGTTCAAGATATTGCTGCACTTAGAGCGTTAGAAGAACAAACAAACTATTATCTAAAATTATTTGGGTATGAAGATGTCTTTATAACTACAGTTTTCCATCAATGGATGGGAGGATTTCCAACTAACGAAAGTGAAGCAATAGGATTAATTGGTTATGCTAGTACTGTTGCTGCTCTTGGGAAAGCTACAAAAATGATTACAAAAACAACTCATGAATCAGCGGGTATACCAACAAAAGAAGCAAACGCTAACGGATTAAGAACTTCTAAAATGGTAGTGAACCTTTTAAAAGATCAAAAGATGCCTGATTCAACTGAATTAGACGAAGAAATTAATCAAATTAAAAAAGAGGTAGATGCCTTAATCCATGCTATAGTTAAAGCAGGTAAAGGAGACATTGCTCAAGGAGTAGTTAATGCTTTTAAAGAAGGATTTATTGATGTTCCTTTTGCACCTAGTGAACTTAATAACGGGAAAATCTTACCAGCAAGAGACATTGATGGTAAGATTAGAATATTAGAAATGGGAAATCTAGCATTTCCTGACGAGATAAAAGAGTATCACAGCAATAAGTTAAAAGAAAGAGCTAAAATTCAAAATCGTGAAATATCTATTCAAATGGTAATAGATGATATTTATGCAATAGCAGATGGAAAATTAGTAGGGAATTCACAAGTTTAAAGGAGATTACAATGAAAATATTAGATATTATTTGCTCTCAATCATTAACAGGATTTTATTTTGATGATCAAGCAGCAGTTAAGTTAGGTGCTAAACAAGATGGATTTAGATACGAAGGAAAACCATTAACTACAAGATTCTCATATATCAGACAAAAAGGTGAAGCAGTCTCTATAATGATTATCTTAGAAGATGGACAAGTAGCACTAGGAGACGCAACAGCTGTTCAATATAGTGGAGCTGGCGGAAGAGATCCTTTATTTAGTAGTGTTGAAGGAATGGAACAAATTGAAGCGTATATTAAACCATTGCTTGTTGGAAAAGATATTGAATCATTTAAAGAACTTGCTTCATTAGTTGATTCATATAAAATTGATAATACACTTATTCATACAGCTCTTCGTTATGGAATGACTCAAGCACTACTTGATGGTGCTGCCAAAGCTAATAAAATAACAATGGCTGAATTTGTAAGAAAAGAATATGGAATTAAAAGTTCTGAATATAATAGAATACCTTTGTTTGCTCAAAGTGGTGATGATAGATATTCAAATGTTGATAAAATGATAATCAAAAGAGTAGATGTTTTACCACATGCTCTAATCAACAACATTGAAACCAAATTAGGATTTCACGGTGAAATCCTAAAAGAGTATATTCAATGGTTAAGCAGAAGAGTGAGCCACGTTAGTTCTGAAAAATCATACCACCCAATTTTCCATATTGATGTATATGGAACAATTGGAGTAATATTTGATAATAATGTAACCCAAATATTTGAGTATTTAAAAGAATTAGAAGAAGCTGCATTGCCTTACCAATTAAGAATAGAAGGTCCAGTTGATTCAGGTAACAGAGAAGATACTATGATAGCTCTTAGAGATATTACTAAAATGATAGACGATAATAACTGCACAGTGGAAATAGTAGCAGACGAATGGTGTAATACATTTGATGATGTAAAATACTTTGCAGATAATAAAGCAGGACACATGCTTCAAGTAAAAACACCTGACTTAGGTGGAGTTAACAACATTATAGAAGCACTTCTTTACTGCCGTAAAAGTAATATTGGTGCATATAGTGGTGGTTCATGTAATGAAACAAATATTTCCGCAGAAGTAACTACCAATATAGCAATAGCTTGTGAAGCAAAACAATGCCTTGCTAAACCTGGTATGGGGACTGATGAAGGTATTATGATTGTAAACAATGTAATGAATAGAACATTAGCCTTAATAAATAGATAGGATTTGATTTTATGAAAACGAGTGCTGGATCTCTTGAATCTAGTGATTGTTTAATCACAATCAGTGATTCAAGTGAAATAGAAATTGACATTGAAAGTGTTGTGTTTGCTCAGTTTGGCGAACAAATAAAAGAAGTAATAGTAAATACTCTGAATGAACATAATATGACAAATGTATTAGTTCAATGCTTTGATAAAGGAGCACTTGATTATACAATAAAATCAAGACTAGAAACTGCCTTAAATAGAAGAGGTGAACATCATGAGTAGAAGTTATTTGTTTATACCTGGAAACACTCCATCAATGATTCAAAATCTTGATGTTTTTGAGAGTGACGCTGTAATCATTGATTTTGAAGATTCAGTAACAAGTTATGACAAAGACGCAGCTAGAATATTAATCAAAAACTTCTTAAAAAAATACTCATATAAAGATATTGATTTATACATCCGCATCAATAGCGCAGAAAGCGACTATTTTCTTAACGATGTAAAGGATACGCTTGATTTAGATATCATTGGTTATGTTTTACCGAAAGCTAGCGTAAAAGCAATTAACGCACTTAATAAGCTATCATCAAAAAAAATTATTCCAATCATTGAATCGCCACTTGCATTGCTTCATGTGAAAGAGATTGCGAATGAAGATAATGTAACTGCCTTATTACTTGGTGCTGAAGATTATACAAAAGAACTAGGAATTAAAAGAAGTTTAGAAGGTAAAGAAATATTCTATGCAAGAAGCATTATT
>CAYYOU010000135.1:0-4037 GCA_964473425.1 uncultured Candidatus Izemoplasmatales bacterium
TTAAGTGCATTCGTTCCGATTTCAATTTCACCAATAGCTAAAGATTCATCAAATTTGATACCTTCTGGATATAAGTAAATACGACTTTCTCCTTCATAAAGAAGTTGTAATGATAAAGGGCTATCATAATCTCCACCAAAATATGCTTTTCTGATAGTTTCAGGATCGTTTATGAAATCTTCATGGAAGTACATTCTTCCATAATAATCTCCTACTTTTGCTTTCTGTGCAATTCCAGAAATTACAAAGTCAATTCCAACATCAGGAACTGATACGGAATCTCTATACAAATATGATTGTACATAGTGAATTGTTATCGTATCTCCAACACTATATCCATCTAATTCTTCAATTACAATTTCATTTGCATTTGAAGGCAAACTTCCTCTAATTAGTTGATTAGATTTCAACATGTCAGCTGGGTTTACAAAATGTCCATAAGAGTATAATCCCCATTCCTCTAACTCATAAGTATACACTTTCATTTCTAACATCACGTCATGGTCCAATGTTACTCTTACTAAATCCACAGCGTCGATATCATCAATATCATCTTGAGTAAAAGGTGTATTATCAAAATTAGTAACGATAATCCTAGATTCAGTTACATTATTAAAAAATCCTCCACCAAAAAAATTACCACCCGAGGATGTTTCACTAACATAACTTCCATATGCAAACACAAATATTATCACAGTAAAAATCGAGATAATAGTTGTGAAGATTGTTCTTCTTGGTGTTCTAAATAAATTTCTTAAAGATATACCCATTAAATCTAAAACGTTCATAGTAAAACTAGGAACTTCAGATTTGTTTTCTACTTTTTTAGCTTTTTTTACTGCTTTATCTTCTACTACTTCACCATCAAATAATCTGATTTTTCTAGTAGCATAATCTTTTATTTGATCGTAATTATGAGTTACTACAATTACGAGTTTATCTTTTGAGATTTCTTGAAGCAAGCCCATAATGATTTTTCCTGATTCACTATCTAAGTTACCTGTTGGTTCATCAGCAACAATTATAGGGCAGTCCTTAGCAAGTGCGCGAGCAATAACACAACGTTGTTTTTGTCCACCAGATAGCTTACTAGCCTTATGATTTTTATGGCTTGTTAGTCCTACTCTGTCAATCAGTTCTAACGCTCTTTCTTTTCTCTTATCTTTATCATATCCTTGAATTGTTAATGCAATCATAACATTTTCAAGAACACTATAAGAATCAATAATATTATAGCTTTGGAAAACAAAACCAATATATTGTCTTCTAAATGCTTCCCATTCTTCGACGCTGAAATAAGATGTTTCTTCACCGTTTACATACATTTCTCCATCTTCATAAGTGTCAAGTCCACTAATAACATTTAGTAATGTACTCTTCCCACTTCCTGATTCACCAGTTACTGCGACAAATTCTCCAAGTTCAAACTCTAGGTTAACTTTTCTAAGTCCTAAAGCAACAACTTCATTACTATGGTAATACTTTGATACGTTTGTTAATTTAAGCATGTATTTCACCTCTAGTCTATTGTAATACCAATCATTTGTTCATATTTTAAGAAATCACTTCTAGTTATTTTAAACTTACTAGAGGCGATACTATAATCATATATTTTATTATCTTTATCAAATAAATAGAGAATCATTGAAACTAGTTCTTCATGCCCTTCAATAACTGGGCATTGGAAACAGATGTTTTCAATGTCTAGATAATCTAAATCAGAATCCTTTTCTAACTTCATTAGAACTAAAACACCTTTTTCTTCATAATTATTCTCAAAAAAATAAGGGTTTAAAGAGATATGTGCTTTGTCATAATGGAGCATACTCAATATTTCAAGTTTTGTCAATATATCACTACCTTTTTATAAGTCTATTATAATTATAGCATATATTGTAAATATCGCATGTAAAGTTATAATTTATGATTGACTTACATAATTTAGCATGTATAATCCAACAGGTATTTAAAATAACTACTCTTGTCTGTGAATAAATACAGTGCTATAATATTAGAAATGAGGTGTGCAAAATGTTTAAAAGATATTCTGATACTAAATTAACTATCGTAATTTCTTTGGTGCTTTTATGCACCACTTTTTTAGGGTATTTTTACACAAATGAAAATTTTATTGCTGCATCATTATGGCCAGCAGCTGGTTTTTCTGTTGGGTTGTATTATGGTTATGGAAAAAGAAGTGTCCTTGGAATAGTTCTTGGTGCCTTCACAGCAAATTTACTAGTTAGACTTTTTATGCTTGATGAAACAGTACTTCTATCAATTAGTTTCGCTATAATTTTCTCTGGTTCTGTTATAATTCAAGCAATACTGTTTAAGAAAATTATGTCTGATCTTGAAAAGAATATTGATAGAAAAATATTTAACGCTGTTATATTCGGAGCAAGTGCTCTTATAGTTAGTATTATCGCTGGTGTCATTTCTGTATCATATATATATTTAACAAATAATAGTTTAGATTTCTTAAGCACCCTGATAGGTTGGATAGCAGGAGATTTCTTTGGTATTCTTATTTTTGGAGTTGCAGTGATGTTTTCATACATTTATGATAGTAAATTTATCAAATCAAAATATGATTCGTTGATGAGCATATTTTATATTTTTATGTTTACAATATTCTCATTCCTGATATTTAGTGAGACTTTTGTTAATTTTAACTTTGTCAACTATGGATTTTTGTTTATGTTGTTCTTCTTTGCAATGGCATTCTTCTTCAGTTATCGAATGTTACTTACCATAAATGCTATTTATGTTTTAATGTATCAATTATCCATGACAATTGCTTCAATTGAAACAGATTTAGGGGCTCTAATTTTTAATTTTAATCTCCACTTATTATTATTATCAACTGTGGCGATTATTACTCGAATGGTGTTACATAGTTTAGAAGCCAGAAACTCTCTTCTTAGAAAATCCAATGAAAGATTAGAAGAAGTTATTGATTCTACTTACTCATTACTAAAATTAAGTGATGATTTGCTAAACCCTGAATCTAAAATGGGTGAAAATTACATTAAAAGAATGTTCGCCATTGCTACTAAAATATTTGACTATTATGATACTGCAAGTTGTTACATAAAAGGCGTTGATAATGTTACCTTTATCGATGCAATAGGATATGATGTAGATGTATTAAATAGCCTTGATTGGGACATCGAAGGTTTCATATGGGATATGGAAAAACCAATCCATCTCGTTAATGCTAAAAGAAAAATCAAAGGTTTTCTTGGAAAAGATATCAATAAATATAAAGAACTATATGAGCCTATGAGCGAATCAATACGTTTTGGGATTTTCCTTGAAAATGATATTATCGGGGCTATAAGTTTTGATGTATTAAAAAAGACAAAGAAAAAGTTTCAAAACTACCACTATGCAAGTTTTGAATCCTTCCAAAAATTAATGAATAGTTTCTTTGAAATAAATGCATTAAACTTTAAAAATAATAGTTTGAAAAATGATATTGTTTTAAGCCTAATAAGAACCCTAGAACTATATGATCAATATACTGGTGGACATAGTGAAGAAGTTGCATATATGTCAGGGCAAATAGCTGAAAGAATGGGATTATCTGAAGAAGAAATATATAATGTATTTTGGGCAGGAATCGTTCATGATATTGGAAAAGTAGGAATCAAAAGCGATATCATAAACAAACCTGAAAAACTCACATTAGACGAGTATAACCTTGTTAAAGAACATCCTGTATTTGGATACGATATTCTTAAAAAATCTGAAGACTTGACAGACATAGCCAAACTAGTTAGAAATCATCATGAATGGTGGAATGGTGCGGGATATCCTGATGAGTTATCTAAAGAAGATATTCCTCTTGGTTCTCAAATACTAGGTGTATGTGACTCAGTAAGTTCAATGGCAACAAAAAGACCATATACAGTAGTAAAATCAAGTTATGAGATCCTGGAAGAAATAAAACTTTATAAAGGAACACAGTTTTCACCAAGAGTTGCTGATGAGATGATTAAATTCATTGAAGAAGGCAAGTTAGATTTATATTA
>CAYYOU010000136.1:0-4023 GCA_964473425.1 uncultured Candidatus Izemoplasmatales bacterium
ATCAAACATTAATATATAATTAATTTATAGAGGTGGTTTAATGAAAATAAAAGTTCTACAACAATCAAGGTTCTTGAAAACAATGATTTTATTTCTGTTTCTTATCAGTATAGCCTTATTTGCAACTTTGGGATTCTTTTCCTTCTTTCAAGCTATGCTGATTGATTCTATTGGCGAATCAAGAGAAGCGTTCGTAATGAACATCGGATTGCTATCATTAATTATTTTTTCAAGTTGTATACTGTATTTAATAATGAATAGATTAACTGTGAAAATTAGTACGAAAGGTTCCTTAGAAATAAGGAAAAGTATATTCAACTCTGTTATAAATAGAGATTATTTAACCTATAAAAATCTAGACAAAGGTGACTATACATCTGTTTTGCTTAATGATGTTAGGCAATTAGAGTCTAATTATTTAAATCCTTTGTTAATGCTCATTGGCGGCTTTACATCCATTGTTGTCTCAGTTATTCTTATGTTATTTTCTAATTATGTTTTGGGAATAATAATAATTATAATTACTCTATTTTTGTTTTTTATACCATTACTAATCTCTGGAGTTTTAATGAAATTACAAAAAAAATATTCAATTGAACTTACAAATTTTACATCTACAATTAATAATTTATTTGATAATCATTTAAACATCTTTACTAAAGGTATTTCCTCTTATATATACAATAAATTTAATTCTTCAAATCAAAATTTATATGAATCTCATATGGATTTAGGTAAAAAACAGTCTTTAGTTGAGACGATCAGTCAAATTAGTCATATTTTAATCACTTCCTTCGCGGTTGTCATATCAGCGGTTTTTGTACTGAATAGTAAAATATCTATAGGAGAACTTACCATGTTTGTAAGCTTAACTGGAACATTTACCTCGAGCCTTTCAATGATATTCCAAATAGTACCAATGATTAAAAGTATGGAACCAATCATTGATAAAATAAACCAATATTCAGATTCTAAATATAATCAAACTCATATTCAGAACCAACCAATTTTGGACAACGAAACTTTTAATCTTAAAGCAAGTCAACTATCATTAAAACTAGATGAAAATGTGATTTTCAAAAATATAGATTTTGATTTAAACGAAGGGGAAAAAGTTGCTCTTGTAGGAGCAAACGGAAGTGGTAAAAGTATGCTTTCTTACATCATATTGGGATTAATAAGAAATTACCAAGGTAGCATAAAACTAAATGGAGAAGAAATCAGTAAACTAAATAAAAATCAAATTTATAATTTTATAAGTTATATTCCACAAAATCCTATATTGTTTGATGGAACGATTAGAGAAAATTTATGTTTCGATCAAAAAGTTACTGATGAACTCCTAATAGAAACTATAAAAACTGTTGGGCTATTTGATTGGTTATTAAAACAAAGTGACGGAATTGATACAAAATTGATTAATGACAATGCTAAACTTTCTGGTGGTGAGAAGCAAAGACTATTGTTAGCTAGATCAATTCTAGAAAATAAGGCTTGTATAGTATTAGATGAGCCTGACAGTGCTATAGATGAAGATGGTAAAGAATGGTTGATGAAATATATTATGAAAGCAGATAAAACTATTATAATGATAACTCATAATTCAAAGAATAACGATATGTTTGATGATGTTATCAAGATTCCGTCAAGGAGGAACTGACAATGAACTATAGATTTAACGATAACATTCGGTTTAGCAAAATAAAAAAATGAGTATATTCTTGGAGATATATTTAAAGGTTCATTCGTTTTCTTAACAGAAAAAGGCATAGAATTAGTTGAAGCAATCAAGAATAACAAAAACGTGCCTGAGTATGATTTCTTGAGTGATGATCAAAAAGAACTTATGGACTTTTTTAACAAGAATGAATATTTATATAAGGCCAGAGTAAGTGAAAAAACAACCGGAGTTTTAAGAACCGTATATTTGCACGTCAATAATGTTTGTAATTTTTCGTGTAAAGGATGCTATTCTGGGAAATTAAGATGTAATGAGGCTAGTTTTATAGATAACCAAAGTGCTTATAAGATTGCTGAAGAGTTAGTTTTAGAAGGTTGTGAAAAAGTGATTATTTCCGGTGGAGAACCAATGTTATCTGAAAACTTATATAGCATTGTAAAAATAATTAAAACAGCTGGGATAAGTAATCTAAGTATTATTTCTAATGGTTCTTACAACATAGAAGATTATATTAAACTGTATGACTATGTTGATGAAATTTCTTTTTCTCTAGATGGTTTTGATGAAATCTCTAGTATTATTAGACCCAAAAACACAGTGCAAAAGATAGAAAAACTTGTTTTTGGTTTAAAAGAAAAACGGAAAAATGTTTCATTAATATTTACTATTCATCATCAAAATGTTAGTTCTATTGATAGTTTTATTGGTTTTATTAATGAACTGCAAGTACCATTTAATTTTAGTGCATATTTATCATTTGAGAACAATGACTCATTTAAACTAACAAATCAAGATTTTGTTATATGAATGAATGGATTAAAAGATATTCCATGCATCAATACTTAGAACAGTCAAATATCTCATATAGAGAAACTTGTGGATTAGCAAAACATATATGCTCTATAGATCAAGAGCTGAATCTATATCCTTGTCATATGATGATGAGTGAAAAATATCTTTTAGGGAATCTAAAAGACACTGCACTACATGAGATTCTAACACAAGAAAAAACAGTCAAAATGCAAAACGATTTTCTTTTTCAAAACAAACCGTGTAAGACGTGTGATGTCAAATATTTCTGTGGAGGGGGATGAGTTGCAAGGACTATATATGAGAAGCGTGATGGAATAATAACTGACCCGTTGTGTAAATCGTATAGTTCACAAGCTGGATTGTATTTAGACGAAGTTCTTAAATAACTCTCAAATATCCCTACAGAATATTATTATAAAATAGGAAGGAGAATATCTATGAAGAAAGCAGTTGTTACAACAAAGGGTTGGTGTGTAGGAATAGGACCAATCTGGTTTGGTAAGGTTAGCTAGGCCTGAGAAACCAAAACGTTTAAAAAATATATTCACTTTTAAAGTGAATATATTTTTTAAATATTGATAATAAAGTGTATACTTATAATATAGACTATAGAGGGGCAGTGATAAAATGAATTTAAATAAACATGTAGTAAACGTAAATTTACTTATTACAATTAATCTATTAGTGAGATATACTCCAGAAGAATTAGTTGAACAGTATAAAAACTATTTAGTTAACAACTTGAATCTTGGTTTAACTCACTATGAATATCAAGTTTTGGAAGAATATCAAGTGTTTTATAATGAATTCTATGCAGAATTAACAAATGAAAAATTATGCAGCATTTTTTATTTTGAAGAATCCTTTTATAATGTCATAGAATTATATTTAAAAATAAAAAATACTAATACGAATAATGATGTATTAAAATATATTTATGATGCATGGATGATAAAAGAGAATGCTAAAATAGAAAATGGGATTGAGGAGACTCCCTTTTCAAACAACGATAAGTGGTTGCTATTAAATCTTATAAATAATTATGAGGAACATTTAGATGAACTGAATAAAACTATTGGCAAGTATTATCCACTTATGATTAAGGCCTTGGCTAAACTAAATTTATTAAAATCTAGTATCGAATCGACAGAACAACTTTTTTTAAAAAATGATACCCTATTAAAAGAACTCTTTGGTGAAGAAAGAAAAGAAATAAATGTAGTTCCGCTATTTAGTTCACCATTTGGCACACTTATTCAAGGTGATGTAGTATTTAGAGGGGTACTGATTGATTATTACTTGCAATCTGACCCAAAAGTGAAAATTAATAGCAATTTACAAGTTTTAAAAGCTATAAGTGATAACACCAAGTTTTCCATATTAACATCAATAGTTAAGGAAAGTAAGTATGGCGCTCAATTAGCTAAAGAAATAGGGCTCACCCCTAGCACAATAACCCATCATCTAAATGAGCTAACATTACTTAATTTGACAGAACCAAAACCAGTATCTGGAAAAATATATTTTGT
>CAYYOU010000137.1:0-3951 GCA_964473425.1 uncultured Candidatus Izemoplasmatales bacterium
ATTGCAAGTTTTGGATTGCAAGATAAAAATACTCAAATACTTGAATTTAACCCTGCCGTAACTGCTTATCAAAATGTGGGAACAAATGGGTTTAGAACTTTTATCAAAATTAATGGTAAAGTAAGTGAGTTTTTCACAGAAAATAATTTGGATTCAAAAAGAATTATGAGAATAAAAAGAAGTGAATTTACGATTGAAGAGATTAATACTACACTTGGTATAAAAGTTTTAGTTAGTTATTTTGGATTACCTAATGAAAATTTAGCTGCTCTAGTCAGAGAAGTTAAAATTACTAACTTAACTGATGATAGAAAAGAAATTGAATTAGTCGATGGAATATCTCAACTTTTCCCATATAAAGTTGCTGGTGGCGACTTTAAAAACATCGGTAACTTACTAAGAAGTTGGATGGAAGTATATTCTTTAGAAAATAATATTGGTTTTTATAGAATGAGATCTTCAACAGAAGACTCTGCTGAAGTTATTGAAACAGTTAGAGGGAATTTCTATGTTTCTTCATTTGAAGGAAAACTCGTTAAGCCAATAGTAGATAGAAGTATAATTTTTGATTATGATCATACAAAGAAATTTGCAAGAGGTTTTGAAAAGCACACAATTGAAGAAATGAAAAATATGAAACAAATTACTGCGAATAAAGTCCCTGTAGGATTTTCTTTAGTTAAATTCAGTTTAGCAAAAGATGAGACTAAAAAATTAAACACAGTTATTGGACATATTCATTCAGAAGAAGTATTAATCGAATTAGCTCAAACACTTAGTGATTCAGAATATTTAAGTAAAAAGAGAAAAGAAGCTTATTTTGAAGTTGAAAATTTATTAGAAGATGTTTCATCAGTTACTAATTTCCCAATATTTGACGATTATATCAAACAAAATTATTTAGACAACCTTCTTAGAGGAGGATATCCTTTGATTCTTAAGGGGCAAAAAACTAACTTTGTTTATCATCTTTTTTCTAGAAAACATGGCGACTTAGAAAGAGATTATAACTTTTTCAGTCTTGCTCCAGAATTTTATTCTCAAGGGAATGGTAGTTTTAGAGATGTATGCCAAAACAGAAGAAATGATGTAACTTTTAATCCTGAAGTTGAAGATTTTAATATGAAGATGTTTGCTAGTTTTATTCAAGCAGATGGATATAATCCGATGTCAATTAATGGGTCTACATTTGAGATTGAAGACAAAGACTATGCTAATAAATTAGTAGATGATTTATTTGGTGGAAGCAGTATATTGCGAGAAGTTATCCTTGGGAAATTTACTCCTGGAGGAATCATAAATACTATGGTAAATTGTGATATTTCTCTTGATTTAACAGATGATATGTTATTTAACAAAATATTTAAATTTGCAAAACAGAATTATGAAGCACATTTTTCTGAAGGATACTGGATTGATCATTGGACATATATTTTAGACTTAGTTGAAAACTATCAAAGTATTTATCCTGATAAAATGTATTCAAAATTGTATTTAGAAAATGATTATTCATATTTTGATAGTCCTGCATACGTTTTACCAAGAGATGAAAAAACATGCTTAACAAAAGATAAAAAGGTTAGAAGATTTGGATCAATTCTCCACAATGATGAAGAAAAAGTATTTAAGTTAAAAATGGATCCAAATAAGTCTTCATGGTTGAAAGATGAAGATGGGAAAATTGTAAAAACGAATCTATTTGGTAAACTATTTGTTTTAGCAACTAACAAAATAGTTAATTTAGATCCTAGTGGAATTGGAATTGAAATGGAAGCGAATAATCCTGGATGGAATGATGCAATGAATGGGTTACCTGGACTATTTGGTAGTGGAGTTAGTGAAACAATTGAGCTGAAGAGAGTTATCATGTTTTTACTAGAAAATTTCGATAGAGATTCAGAGGTTATGGTTCCTGTTGAATTAATTAAATTAGTTAATGGAATAGTTAATCTATTGAATAAAGATTTAAGTAATTTTGACTTTTGGGATGAAGCGAATAATCTAAAAGAAACATATCGATTAGAGATTAGATTTTCTATTAGGGAAAACAAGCTGATTAAACCTTCTCTTATTGAAAAAGCATTAAATATGTATTTAGTAAAAATCGATTCTGCTTTAGATGAAGCTTACAAACTAGGTGATGGAATTTATCCTACATTTCTAGTTCATGAAGTTACAAAATATGAAGAAGTAATTGTTGATGATTCCAAGAAAATTGGTAATTATGGGCTTCCTATTGTTACACCTCTTGAATTCAAAATGAGAGCACTACCTAATTATTTAGAGGCTCCAGCAAGAGCTCTAACAGTAATGAATGGTAGTGGGAATAAATTAAAAATGTTTAAGAAGATTAAAGAATCAAATATATATGATCAAGAACTTAAATTTTACAAAACAAGTGAATTTTTAGATGATGAATCAAATGAAATAGGTCGTGGAAGATCATTCACAAAAGGATGGCAAGAAAGAGAATCTAATTTCTTACATATGACTTACAAGTATTTAGTTGGATTACTAAAAAGTGGCCTTTACAAAGAATACTATGAAGAAATTAAGACAAACTTAACTTGTTTCATGGATCCAGAAGTATATGGTAGAAGCACACTTGAGAATTCAAGTTTTATTGCTCCAAGCATTAACCCTGATCCAGCTGTTAGAGGGCAAGGATTTGTAGCAAGACTATCAGGAAGCACTGCTGAAATGCTTTCATTATGGTCTTTAATGATGATGGGGAAAAAACCTTTTATCGATGATGGAGAACTTAAATTGAATCTTCAACCAGCACTTAGTAAGGAATTTTTTAAAGACGGAAAAGTAAGCTTTAAATTGCTAGGTAAAACATTAGTTACATATATCAATGAAAATAATGTAGATACATTTAATGGAGAATTTAAAATCAAAAAATACATCGTTGATTCTGTTGAAATGGATGAAGTAAAAGGTGACATTGCTCATGATATTCGATTAGGATTAATTAAAGAAATAAAAGTATTCATTTAAGGAGGATTAGCAATGGCTAAAGTTATTATTACTGAAAAATATTCAAATAAAAGATTTTTTAAAGAAGAACTACATGAAAATAAAAACTTGAAAAAAGCAGATATAATTCTTGATGAAAATGTTACTTATCAAAGCATGTTAGGATTTGGTGGAGCTTTTACTGAAAGTGCTGCTTATAATCTTGGTAGAGTGGGTAAAGAAGTAAGAGAACAAGCTATTAAAGATTATTTTGATAAAGAAGAAGGACTTGGTTATACTCTTGGACGAGTTAGTATCCACGGATGTGATTTTAGTTTAAGTAGTTATACATATATCGAAGAGGGAGACAAAGAGTTAAAAACTTTTGATATTTCAAGAGATTTAACATATGTTGTTCCTTTAATCAAAGATGCTGAAAAATATGCCAAAGAACCGATTGAATTACTGGCAAGTCCATGGAGCCCACCTGCTTTTATGAAAGATAACAATTCAATGATTAAAGGCGGGAAATTATTACCAGAATATTATGAAGCATGGGCCAAATATTATATTAAATTTGTTGAAGAATACCGTAAACTAGGACTAACAGTCTGGGGTGTCACAGTTCAAAACGAACCAGCAGCAGTGCAGCGTTGGGATTCTTGCATTTACAGTGCTGAAGAAGAACGTGATTTTGTTAAATTTCATTTAGGTCCTCTTATGGAAAATAGTGAAGCAAAAGATGTAAAAATATTAATATGGGATCACAATAGAGATATTATGGTAACAAGAGCAAGCACGGTACTAGAAGATAAGGAAGCAGCCAAATATGTTTGGGGTACTGCATTCCATTGGTATGTAAGTGAAGCTTTTGAGAATGTTGGAAAAGTACATGACCTGTTCCCAGAAAAAGGATTATTATTTACAGAAGGTTGTCAAGAAGGTGGAGTTCATCTTGATTCTTGGAAAACCGGAGAAAGATACGCTAGAAAT
>CAYYOU010000138.1:0-3915 GCA_964473425.1 uncultured Candidatus Izemoplasmatales bacterium
AAAAAGTAGACTATTTCTAGTCTACAAATTCAAATTCAAATTCAAATATTCTTACTGTGTCACCGTTCTTTACCCCTTTGTCTCTTAATTCTTTGTCTATTCCTAAACTTCTTAAGATACGTGAGAATCTTTTTATTGATTGATCCGTTTTAAAATCTGTCATCTCAAAGATTTTTTTAAGTCTTTGTCCTCTAACATCGTATATTCCGTCATCACCAAGCTCAATCTCAAATAAAGTTTCATCCTTAGTAAATGTATATAATACAACATCTTCGTAATCAGCATCTTCATATATATCAAAGCTTTTGGTTTTATCTAGTAAGTCAGCCGTTTTATACAGTAACTCTTGTATGTTATCTTTTGTAGCAGCACTTATTGGAATTACAAGAAAGTCTTCCTTAAGTTGCATTTTAAATAGTTCAAGGTTGTCTTGTGCACCTGGTAAATCCATCTTGTTAGCGATGATGATTTGTGGTCTTGCAAGTAGATTATACTTATATGTTCTTAATTCGTTATTAATAACAGTATAATCTTCAAAAGGATCTCGTCCTTCGCTACCTGACATATCCACAACATGTAAGATTACTCTAGTTCTTTCAATATGTCTTAAAAATTGAAGTCCAAGTCCTTGTCCCATACTAGCACCTTCAATTAGTCCAGGTAAATCAGCCATGACAAAACTACGACCTTTTTCAACCCTAACAACACCTAAATTAGGCACTAAAGTAGTAAAATGATAACTTGCTATTTTTGGTCTTGAATTAGATACTATACTTATTATTGTTGATTTTCCAACACTTGGAAGACCAACAAGTCCAACATCAGCTAGTACTTTTAATTCAACCCTGATGCTTTTATTAACTCCAGGTTCACCCTTTTCAGCGATTTCTGGGGCAGTGTTTCTAGATGTTGTAAATTTAACATTACCACGTCCACCACGTCCACCTAAACAAACAATTACTTGTTGTTTATGTTTTGTTATATCACCAAATACTTTATTCGTTTCTTCATCATAAATAGTAGTCCCTACAGGAACTTTAATGATCTTATCATGACCACCTGCTCCATCCATTTTCTTAGGTTTCCCATTTTCTCCTGGTTCTGCATTAATTTCTTTATTATATCGTAAATCAATTAAAGTAGATAATCCTTCTTGACCTTCAAAGATGATACTACCGCCCTTACCACCGTCGCCTCCGGCAGGTCCGCCCATAGGGACATACTTTTCACGACGAAAAGCAACGAGTCCGTCTCCACCTTTTCCTGATCTTACCTTTAAATTTACTAAATCTACAAACATTGTGATTCCTCCTATAAGGACCTAACCCAATTGTTAACTTCTTTTCTAGTTTTGAATATTAAAACCTTTTTTTTGTCTTTATATGTATTAATTATAGCTTTTAAAACCTTTGCTTTTTTGTCAAAGAATGCAGTATATTGAAGAAATGCTTGATCAATTCCTTCATTACACCCCTCAGCCATGTCTGACCTTGAGCGGTGTTTATATTTTTTTGCTCTTTCATGAATACCTTTCAATGATTGTTGTGTTCCAAAATCTAGAAAGATAATTGTATCTGCTAAATCCAAACGGTATTTGAAATGTAAGTTGTTTGAGTAATTACCATCAATTACCCATTTATCATGTGTTATAAAGAAGTCTTTCATGAAAACATCAAAATCTTCTTTATTGATATGATGCCAATTCTTTTTCCAATAAATTGAATCTAAATGAACTATTTTTAAGTTAAATTTTGCTCCAAGAATTAAGCCTAGTGTAGTTTTTCCAGTACCTGATGGTCCCATTACCATTATCCTATTCATTATATCGAAATAACTTCTGTATCAGGATCTTTCATCTTGTCACTTAAAAATACACCAGTATACATTACATTAACTTCAAGAGATTCAAGTAACTCTGTTGCGCCAACATTATCAGCACAGAATTTACATGCGTATACTTTAACTCCATTTTTTATCAAGTTTTTTACTTTTTCTTGAATTGTTGGTTCTTCAGTTACTTTGTGTTGTGAAGCTCCCCATATAAGTAACTCTATATCACTAAACCAAGCATTTATCTTTGAGTTATATACATATGGCACTATAAAATTATGAATATCAATATCATTATCAGATTTCCAAACAACTAATAGTTTTTTCATCATTTATCCTCCAAGATTTTCTCATAAGCAATTCGGTCAATTGTTTCTAGATAATCTAGTTCAATAAAACCATTTTTCTTTAAGAAGTTTCTCATTTTATAGTTTTCTAAATGTGTATCTATTTTTATTGATTCAAAGTTACCATTTATTCCTATTTCAATTGCTTTATTAAGCAATTTACTAGCTACTCCAATGTTTCTGGCATTCGGACTAACAAGCATGCGATGTATTACAATGCTTTTATCCTTTATCCATGAATTTATTGTTTTATAAGGAGGATCATCTTCAGGAAGAACTGTGATACTACCTAGAACATTGTTTTTTTCCTTATAAACATATAGTGCTTTAAGCTCTATATCTTTCTTAAAATGAGTACTGGCAGGGTAGCCTATACTCCATTGAGGAATATTTGATTTAGCCATATCTTCTATCACTTCTATGGTTAAATTATCTAGTTGTTCTAAATCCTCGTAAATACCATAAGTTATCATATTAACACCTCATATATTAATATACTCATTATAGCTTTTTTCAAAAAAAATGGCAAACCACTTTTGTGATTTGCCAAAACAATTATGCAGGGTATACTGAAGCTTGTTTTTTATTTCTACCATATTTTTCAAATTTAACAAATCCATCAAGTTTACTATATAATGTATCGTCTCCGCCGATACCTACATTGTTTCCTGGATGAACTTTTGTTCCTCTTTGACGATAAATGATAGAACCAGCTGTACAGAATTGACCATCTGATAATTTAGCTCCAAGTCTTTTAGATTCAGAATCACGACCATTTTTGGTAGATCCTACACCTTTTTTAGAAGCCATTAGTTTCAACTCATTAAATTCTATTAACATTTGTGTCACCTCCTATTATTTATCTATGAATTTATTTTAGTTATAGTTAATTTTGTGTATGATTGTCTATGTCCTTGTTTACGACGATATTTCTTTTTAGCTTTGAATTTGAATACGATAATTTTCTTTTGTCTACCGTGTTTTTCGACTGTTGCGTCTACACTTACACCATCTACATAAGGATTACCAATTATAAGTTCTTCTCCACCAACCATTAATACTTTGTCGAATGTGAAGTTGTCTCCTGCATTTACATCTAATTTTTCAACGTAAATTACTTTTCCTTCAGAAACTCTTATTTGTTTTCCACCTGTTTCGATTACTGCGTACATAAAGCACCTCCTCATTTATTTTAGTTAAGACTCGCCATTAAGGTGCATAATTGCTTAAAACCTTTTCTGTGCGGTATGCCGTTATTCAGCGTAAAAATAATACCGTATTATTTCTTATTTGTCAATAAGTTTTATAAGGCATTACTGATAACCATTACTATTATACATAATGCCCTAGGAATTGCAAACTATTTCACTGTTTTAAGTTATTAATAAGTCATATTATATGATTTTCTATATTATTCCTTTTTCTTTAAAAGAATAATATCTGTCTTTCCCTATTATTAGATGGTCTAACAATTCGATATCCATCATAACACTATTTTTATGAAGTATTTTAGTTATATCAATGTCATTCTTTGAAGGAGTAGGATCTCCACTTGGATGGTTATGACACACTATTATTGAGGCTGCGCTGTTTAACACAGCATGTTTAAATAATTCTCTTGGATGAACTAAAGAACTGTTTAAAGAACCAATAAACAGTGTTTCCTTCTTAATTAGCTCTCCCTTTGTATTTAAATATAGAGCAATGAAGTGTTCTTGGTTCTTCATTTCTAGATCTT
>CAYYOU010000139.1:0-3903 GCA_964473425.1 uncultured Candidatus Izemoplasmatales bacterium
TACGAAAAAGAGATTTAAATTATGTTATAAAAGATGGAGTAATTTCCATCTTTTTTATATATTATTTTAGTACTTTTTGATTTTCAAAACTTATAGAAAAAACATCTTTATTATGATATAATATATATACATATTTATATATATAATCAATTAAATTAATATTTAGTTCTGATAAATATTTTAAATAGAATAATTTTTTTTACTAAAACTGTAAGCGCTTTATAAAATGAGGTGAATATTTTTGGAAGGAATTATATTAGCTGGAGGATATTCTAGTAGACTAGAAAGAAATAAAATGACATTATTATTTAACAATAAACCAATCATATGTAATGTGATAGATGCAATGAAAGTTCATTGTGATAAGATTATTGTTGTGACTGGTCATTACCATGATGAAATAGAAAAAGCAGTAGAAAAGTATGATGAAGTAAAAGTTGTTAAAAACGAGGAATATCATTTAGGGATGTTTAGTTCAGTTAAAACTGGAGTAAAAGAAATTAAAAGTGATTTTTTTTTAACACCAGGGGATTATCCTTTGATAAAACCAGAAACATACAAGAGGCTTATTGAGGAAACCGGGGTTATAAGAGTTCCAACCTTCAACAAAAGAAAAGGACATCCAATATTCATCAGCAAAGCATTAATAGATTCTCTAAACAAAGAGCCAGTTGATTCGAATTTAAAAATATTTAGAGATAGACATATTGTGAATTATGTGGAAACAGATGATAAAGGAATATTAATTGATGTTGATACAATTGGAGATTATGAATATTTAAAAGGAATTAAAGAAAGGAATGATATATAAATGGAGATAGTTAATTATTTCAAAGCACAAAGTGTTGAAGAAGCATACAAGAAATTAATTGAAAATCCTTCTAATTTAATTATTGGTGGAGGAGCATGGCTAAGGTTATCTTCAAAAATCGTTGAAACAGCAATTGATCTAGAACATGTTGGATTAAATAAGATTGTTGAGACAGATTCTAGTATCGAGTTTGATGCTTCTGTTACGTTAAGAGAACTTGAAAAAACAGAAGCATTAAAAAAACTATTTGGAGGTATTGTTAATAAGGGAGTTAATGGAATTATGGGAGTTGCTCTCAGAAATTTAGCAACTGTTGGAGGAAGTATTTTTGGAAAGTATTCTTTTTCTGACTTTATAACGCCGTTATTAGCAATGAACACTGAAGTAGAATTATATAAAGCAGGAAGAATGAAGTTGGAAGACTTCTTAAAATTTAGATCAAAAGAAAAAGATATATTACTCAAGTTAATTGTTTCAAAAGAAGAAGGACTTGGATACTATTATAAAATGAAGAAAACCGGACTTGATTTTGCGGTTATAAATGTTGCAGTTTCATTGTCTAATTCTAAATTTAAAATTGTTGTTGGTGCAAGACCTAGTCTAGCTGCTTATGCTTTAAAAGCTATGGAATTTATCAACAATCAAAAAGAAATCACAAAAGAGATTATTGAAGAAACTGTGGAAATAGCAGCTAATGAACTTAAATTTGGAACAAATAGTAAAGCATCAAAAGAATACAGAATTGAACTTGCGAAAGTTTACATAAGAAGAGGACTTAACGAGGTGACTAATAATGAAAATTAATGTTTTAGTTAATGGACAAAAGAAAATATATGATGTTTTACCAGATGAATACTTATTAGATACTTTACGCGCAGACCACTTATATAGTATTAAAAGAGGTTGTGACAACTCAAGTTGTGGTGTTTGTACAGTATTGTTTGATGGTAAACCTGTTCAATCTTGTTCTATGCTTTCGATGAAAGCTGATGGACATTCAATTACTACTATTGAAGGACATCAAGATGAAGCAAAGAGATTAAGTGAACATTTTGGTCATCAAGGAGCAGACCAATGTGGATATTGCAATTCAAGTTTAGCACTTACTGTTCATGCAATGAAAACAGAGATTGAGAAACCGACTGAAGAAGATATTAAAGAATATTTAGTAGGGAATCTATGTCGTTGTACCGGATATGAAGCTCAACATAGAGCTATAAAATTATGCTTAGAAGAGGAGGATGAAAAATGAAAGTAGTAAACCACGCACTCCCTTCAATAGATGGAAAAGGATTAATGATGGGTAAACCAGCATATAGTGATGATTTGGCTGATCCTACATCATTAATCGTAAAAGTATTAAGAAGCCCACATCCTTATGCAAAAATAACAAAGATTGATACTTCTAAAGCTTCCGCTTTAGAAGGAGTGGAAATAGTACTAACATACAAAGATTTTGACAGAAGACCTTTTACAAGAGCAGGACAAGGTTATCCAGAACCTTCACCACATGATAAATTTGTACTAGATGACCATGTTCGTTATATCGGAGATGAAGCAGCAGCAGTTGCTGCAATTGATCTTAAAACTGCAGAAAAAGCATTAAAATTAATAGATATTGAGTATGAAGTATTAGAACCAGTTCTTGATTTTGAAACAGCATTTGAGAATAAAATTCTTGTTCATGAAGAACCAGAAATTCATGATATGTTTCCAATTGGATTTGATCCTAAAAAGAATTTAGCTGCAGCTTATCATATGCATGTTGGAGATGTTGATAAATCATTAGAAGAATCTGAAGTTATAGTTGAAGAGAGCTTTTATACACAAGCACAAGCACACGTGATGTTAGAACCTCACACTGTAAATGCTCGTATTGATTATCAAGGAAGATTAGTAATATATTCTTCAACACAAACACCAATTCATGTTAGAAGAATTATTTCTCAAGGGCTTGATTATCCGCTTAGTAAAATACGCGTTATTAAACCACGTGTTGGTGGAGGGTTTGGAGGTAAACAAGCTATTCATGGTGAAATGCTTGTTTCAGCAGTAACACTAAGAACTGGTAAACCTTCAAAAATGATTTATACCAGAAAAGAAGTATTTGAATCAAGTTATTCAAGACATCCAATGCGCTTTGATTTAAGACTTGGAGCTATGAAAGATGGTACTTTAAAAGCAATAGATTGCTGGGTTGTATCAGATACAGGAGCTTATGGAGAACATGCACTTACTGTATTTATGGTAGCTGCTGCAAAAGTATTCCCTCTTTATAACAAAGTTGATTCAGTAAGATTCCATGGGAACGTAGTTTATACAAATCATACCCCTGCAGGTGCTTATAGAGGATATGGAGCAATCCAAGGAAACTTTGCATTAGAATCTGCGATTGATATGCTTTGTCATAAGTTAGATGTTGATCCTGTTGAATTTAGACAAAAAAACATGATAAAAGAAACTGAAACATCACCAATATTTAAAATCATGGGTGAAGGTACTGAAGGTATCGAAATGTTTATGGAATCATGTAAATTAGATTATTGTGTAAAAAGAGGTAGTGAGTTAGTAAAATGGAAAGAAAAATATCCAAGAAAACAAATATCTAATTCAAAAGTTAAAGCTGTTGGTATGGCTATTGCAATGCAAGGTTCAGGAATACCATATATTGACATGGCAGCTGCAACAATAAAATTAAATGATGATGGATTTTATAATTTGATGATTGGTGCAACAGACATTGGACAAGGTAGTGATACTATTCTTGCTCAAATAGCTGCTGAAGCACTAGGAACAACATTAGATAAAGTTATAGTTTATTCCTCAGATACTGACCTTACACCTTACGATACTGGGGCTTATGCATCTAGTACTACATATGTTTCAGGAAATGCCGTGCTAAAAGCAGGTAAAGAAATGAGACAAATGATAGTAGACGAAGCTGCAAAAGTATTCAAAGTAGAACCTGATGAAGTAGAATATGATGGAATAATTCTTATATCTGGTGAACAAGTAATCACTTTAATAGATTTATCAATTAGACTATTTTATAATGAAGACCAAAAACAACTTCAAATAACAAGTAGTTATTA
>CAYYOU010000140.1:0-3876 GCA_964473425.1 uncultured Candidatus Izemoplasmatales bacterium
CATCTTATGACCTAAATGATGGTAGGGGCATACAAACTGAACAAGTTATTTTAACTCAACCATTGAAAACATTATTTAATGAAGTTCCAAGTGTTAGTGTTACAGAGATTTCTGTTACTCAAGGATATATAACTATTGACTTGGCAGCAATAGACATAGACGACACTTTAAGAAGTCCACTTACTTTAGTATTATATGAAAATGATATTTCAGTAACAACTCTTGATTTTGGGTTAGATGACACTGAAATAATCTTGAATTATCCTGTCAAAAATGTTAACTCGTATAGTATGGAAATTATTGCAGACTTTAACTTACGAGAAGGGAACGAAAATATCAGTGAATACGCTTTATTTACAAATTTGCCAATTTCTTTTGGTAATACGAAACCAGCTGCTGAGTTATCTAATTTTGTTTTTACTAATAATTCTATAACTTTGGATATAAACTTTATGGATATTGATGAAACTGTAGAAGCTGGAAGTATGATTGTTCGTTTAGCGTTAGAAGGCGTTGAGGTTACATCATCTTTACTAAATTTTGGTGAAAACTCGGTTGTATTTACAAATTTACTTTCAAATAATCCTTATGAGATTTCTGTTACTGCAAATTATGATCTTCAGGATGGAGCTAACATGCAATATAAGCAAGTATTAATTACAGATACATTTGAACCATTAGCTAAAGTTATACCAGAAGCAATGATCAGTAATATAGTAGAAGAAAACACAAAGATTATGTTTGATGTATCAGTAGATGATGATACAGGTGCAATTACTGGGAATCTTAAAGCAGTTTTATATGAAATTGATTTAGACCTTATTTCAGGGGAAACATTCCCTGGCTGGGATGTATATGAAGGTGAATCAACTTTCATTCAAGAAATTAACCTTACACCAGGAACAGATTCTTATCAGTTTAGTGAACTAGACTTTGGAACTGGCTATGTAATTATAATTGAAACAAATTATAACTTGAATGATGGGGACGCATCTATTATCGGATTTGAATTAGATAACGCACTTGCTTCGACATATCAAGTAATTGTCGTTGATGATGCTGATGTAGATGAACAAAAAAGAAAAGTAATCTTTGAATTTTCAACTGATGATATCTTTGATATTCTTAGATCTGATTCTGTTGAAATACAACTATATAACGCTAGCGATATTCCGGTTGGTGAAAACATGACTATTACTAAAGAATCAGGGGTGCCACTATTATCTCTGCATTCTGATGCTGATTATTATGTGTTATTCTCTCCAACTTACGACGTAGGTTCAGGAATTGTAACAGATGTTGTATTTAGATATGATTTCCATACATTAGAACTTAATCTCGATTTTGTAGTAATTGATAGAGATACAATTGATTTTGATGAAACAACTATTTATTTTGATGTAGTTTATGAAGATGATGAAGATAGTGTATTAGTGGGAGAAGTGAAAGCTTATATTTATGAAAATGGAGATGAAAGTAATATTATTGATGAAATTACCATTGATCCAGGAACAGATTCTTATCAGGTTGATGGTCTAGATACAGTAAATAATGGGTACCAAATATTAATAAGAGCTGATGCTGATGTTAATGATGGTAACGGTATTACAATTCTTTATGTTTTTGATGAAGTTACACCTATAATCCAAGATTATACACCACCAACATTTGATTCAATAGATGATCAAATAATAGAATCAGGGGGAGCAGATATTGATTGGACTTATTTAATTACAAATGGGGACGACAACAGAGATGTAATGTACTTAACTACAATTGAATATATTGACAATGTAGATTACGATACACCGGGTACATATACTGTTACAGTTCAATTAGTAGATGGAGCATGGAATAGGACTTCAGAAGAATTTGAAGTTGAAGTAGAAGATACAATAACTCCGACATTTGTGATAACAGATCAAACAATAGAAGCGGGACCATTTACAACAAGTGATCTAGTCACTACAAGTGTTGTAGAAAATAGTGATGTTCTAATATATAGCGAAATTGGAGCGCAAGTAGATTACGATACTCCAGGAACATATTCAGTAACAGTAAGATTAACGGATGGAGCAGGAAATTATAGTGAGCAAGAAGTTACTATCACTGTAGAAGATACAACTGGCCCAACATTTGATGTAATATTAGAACAAACAATAGACTTTGGAGAATCAGATATCGATTGGACTGATTTTATTGAAAATGAATTAGATAACAGTGACGGAGCATTAACGTTAGTAGAAGTTACTGACAATGTAGATTATGATACAGCAGGTACTTATACCGTTACAGTTAAAGTAGTAGATGAAGCATTGAATGAAACACTGCAAGAATTCAATGTTGTAGTAAGTGAAGAATAATTAAATTAAAACCACTTCCTAATTTGGAAGTGGTTTTTTTGATAATAAATTATGTTTTGTTAGAGATGATTTGTTGATATGAGTTGATGGATTATCCTTATCAAATTGTTCTAAGAAAGAGATAACCTCTTTTGTAATTTTAGTTGGAGTAGAGGCTCCACTAGTTACTGATACTGAAGTGTATTCTTTAAGTTTATTTATATCAATGTCTTCGATAGATTCAATTAAAGTTGAATCTATTTTTGCTATTTTTATGGATACTTCAGATAGTTTTCTAGAGTTGTTAGATAGTTTATCTCCAACTATGAAACAATGATCAACGTCTTTGTCTTGAATTGCGACAGCTTCTTGCCTAATTCTGGTAGCGTTACAGATTTCATCAATGATAATAATATTTGGATATCGTTTCTTAGCTTCTTCACTGATATAAAAAACATCAAAGATACTCATTGTTGTTTGATTGGTTAGTGCTACTTTATTATAATCAATTGCTAGACTTAGTAAGTCATCTACACTCTCAATCACATGAACTTTATCGCTTATCTCAATCGCAGCTTCACTTTCAGGGTGAGCGCTATTACCGATAAAGATTACTTCATATCCTTTGTTGGCATATTCAGTAATAGTGTCTTGACTTTTAACGACATCATCACAAGTAGTATCAATTATTGTTAATCCTTTTTCTATTGCCTTATTATAGACTTTAGGACTTACTCCATGTGCTGTGAATATTACAGTGCCTGAATCAATTTCATCAAGTAACTCAAATCTTGTTTTTGATTCATCATGTAATGAAATTAAATCCATTTGACTTAAAGAATCCACAACTTTTTTATTGTGAATTACCATCCCTAATATATATATTGGTTTTTTAGTTGACAATGTGTCCAAATTTGTTATTGTATTAATGGCATTTACTACCCCATGGCAATAACCTCTTGGTGTAATTCGGATTGTTTTCATAATATCACCCAAATCTATTATATATTATAGTCATTTAATTTGGAAATGTTATGTGAATATTGTATAATAATAGTGAGGAGAGATACAATGGATATAAAGCAGAAATATGTAAAAAAGGCGATTAAAGATTTAGGATTTACTAGTTTCACAGAAGTTCAGAAGTTAGTTATGCCTAAAGTTTTAAATGGAAGTGATATTATTGGATGTAGCCAGACAGGTACTGGTAAAACCCATGCTTTTTTATTGCCGATTTTTGAAAAATTAGATTTGACATTAAGTGATGTTCAAGTTGTAATTACTGCCCCAACAAGAGAACTCGCACAACAAATTTATGACAATGCAGTTTTTATAGCAAAATGTAGCGAGATTTTCATAGATGTTAGAAAATATACTGGTGGAAGCAACAGAAATAAAGAAATTGAGAGACTTAAAAAGTCACAACCGATGATCGTTATTGGAACTCCAGGAAAAATAAAAGACCTAGCAATTACTGAAAATGTATTAAATATATATAAGGCAAATGTATTTGTAATTGATGAAGCTGATATGG
>CAYYOU010000141.1:0-3873 GCA_964473425.1 uncultured Candidatus Izemoplasmatales bacterium
AAACCTCTTGAATTTCATTTGGGTATATTCTATATTTATATCCTTTTCTTTTCATAATATCTCACCTACTTCCATTATAAACATATTCTTTTTGTATACTCTAATTATACTATTATTAAGCCGTTTACTCAAGATTATTATTGTGAAATAATTCAAGAAAAAGTGAACCAAATATCATTGGTTCACAGGAAAATTTGTGTTTAATTCATCCCCCACTTACCTTTACTTTGTTTTGCTTGAAGTGGGAGTTTTCTTAAACTATTGTGATAAATAACGATATAAAAAAATATACAAAAAAACTTAGGAGGAATTACGATGAAACCAAATGTTCTAAAAATTATCAAAATGGAATACTTATCAAAACTGTTATTTATTATCTCTTTTGTAGCTTTATTAATAGTTATTGTGGTAATCACAATTGCTGAAGGTGCAGGATTGACAATTGGGATTGTCATTCTTATTGGAACTGTTACTTTGTTAGTACTAAGGCTAATGAGTATGGTTAAAAGTCTAACCAAGTATAAAGATGATAAGGTACTAGCTACAGTGAAAAATACAATGACAAACAATGGTCTATTATATATCTCTTATGGATTTGAATATAATGGAACTGAATATAACAAAAGAGTTCCTTTCTTATGTGGTCCACTTAAGAAAATGAAGTTATCAAAATTAAAAGAAGTAAATGTTGTATTTGATAAAGATAATCCTAAAAAATCACATATCGCAGATTTCTTTTATTAACATACATAAGTTAAAGCCCATAAAGACCTCGTCTTTATGGGCTTTTTATATTCAATTTTTTTAGAATATTAAGCGTTTTTAATAATAGCTACCATAGGGATGAGAAGGAATGCCATCCAACTCCATGCCCATAAACCAAAGAAATATCCTAAGATGAAGAAAATTGTTATTGCAATAAACGGAGATGTTGCTACCAATTTGCTATCTTCTCCTGCTTCTTTCCAAATAGCGAAAACAGGAATACTTAAGAATACAAGCCAAGCTACAGCCCATAGATTAAATATAAATCCAAGGAGTAAGAATATTGCTACTGAAGCAATAATTACAAATCTGTAGTCTTTTGGTGCATCTGCTAATGTGACTTCTATATTTCCAGTTATGATTCCCAGTATAACCAAAGGAGTGAAAGCAAATAATCCATAGGCCCACATATCTGGATAAGCATATCCAACATATAGATATCCTACAATTCCACCAATAAACAATAACTCCCAAAGTAACATCATTAGTTTATTTTTTTCATTTAATATCCCAAGCATTGGGATAATTAAGAATACTACCCATCCTTCAGTCCAATAACCTTGAAATCCAAGAACTAAATAAGCAATTAATGCAACGAATGGACTTAAAGAAACTGTTAAGTCTAATCCAGTTAACGTTCTTCTTGAATTCCATACACCTAGCATTGGAATAATTAGAAATACTAACCAACCTGGGTGCCATAGATCATGATAGAACCCTAAATATAAAAATAGTATTGTTGCAAAGAACGGACTTAGTGCAGTTGTTAAATGTTCGTCTCTTGTTTTACCCATTTCAACAACAATAGCAGTAACAGGTATAATTAAGAATACTAACCAACCTGGATGCCATAAATCAAATCCAAATCCTAAGACAAAGAATGCTATAAGCGCAAGAAATGGAGTTAAAGCAATTAATCTTTCTCCACCTGGTAAAGGTTTCTCAACTTTTCTGTATCCTTCAGCGAGTTCTCTAATAATACTTTTAGGACTACCAAGCTTTTTAACGATTTCATCCTCATCCATTCCTTTTCCAGAATACCCATCATACATCTCTGCATAATCTGCGACGATCTCATCTTTTTCTGATTGTTCCATTTTATAATTATCTAATAGTAATTTTAACTCATCTAAGTAATTACTCTTCATTACTTCGCACCTCCTAAAATTCGATAAACACTGTCTAAAAATGTTTTCCATTCATCTTCATATTCTCTAAGTTTCTCTTCACCGTGTTGTGTTAATGTATAATACTTCCTTGGAGCACCAATACTCATTGATTCTGTATAAGTATCAAATAATCCTTGTTTTGTTAATCTTCTCAAAATTGGATATATTGTGTTTTCGTTAACTTCTATTTCTTGAGAAATATTTTCAATTAACTCAAATCCATACATATCTTTTCGACTTATAATCTTTATTACACACATCTCGATAATTCCTCTTTTAAATTGAGAATTCATATAGTAACCTCCTTTATTGTGTAAGACACACTTATATACTATCACACTTACTGTGTTAAACACAATAACTTTTTAAAATTTAGCTAAAAAAAATAAAGTTTTTCAACTTTATTTTTTAATATAATATCCTAATCCAATTGTTTTAGGCCCTGAATGAGCACCTACTCCAGCCGTTAACGGCATGACCACGATATCTTTCAAAAGCGGATCATTATCTTTTAATCTTTTTATAATATAATCTCTAGTTTTATCGTTATTAGCGTGAATTATAAAGGGTTCAACATCTAATCCTTCTGTTTCTTTATAATACAATTCAATTACTCTCTCTACTGCTTTTGAAAATGTTCTAATTTTCTCATAAGTCTCAACTTTTCCTTCTTTTGAAACAGTAAGAACTGGTTTTATTTTTAAGGCTCCACCAATAAATCCACTAGCATTTGATAATCTACCATTTTTTACAAGGTAAGTTAGTGTGTTTACTGCGAAGTATATTTTATTATTATCTCTAATATATTCTAATTCTTCTAATATTTTAGGAATTCCAAGTCCTTCTTCAACCATTTCGCAAGCTTTAAGTACCATTTTAGCTTCTGGATAAGCTACTGTTTTAGAATCGAACACAGTAACCTCTAATCCCTCTACTTCTTTAGCTGCCATTTGTGCAGCATTATAGATACCACTCATATGTTTTGATATTGGAATAACTAAAGCTTCTGTATATCCTTCTTTTACTAAATCTTCATAGATTTCAATCATTTTCCCAAGAGGTAAATAACTAGTACTTGGAAAAATCGATTTATCTTCTTCTAGTCTTTTATAAAAATCATCAGATGTAATTTCGATAAAATCAACATAGCTCTCGTCTCCCATGTGTATTGAAGATCTAAAAGTTTTAAAATAATGGTCGTTATCAATATAATCTAAGCATGCATTAGAGCATGTAATAATCGCTGTCCTTTTTTCCATAATATCAATCATCTCCTTATAACTTTGCTGAATATATTATATCATTAATTTATATTAAATGATAGATTGAAAAACCAAACACGATTTTAGAAAAAGAAGGAACCTTAAAACTTGTTATTCACCTGTGATTAATTTGTGTCTTAGTTTTGTTGAGAAGAATTCAACAAGAAGTACAACAACAATGATACCCCATAAACATGCAGCAGCATCTGTCCATCTGTAAGCACCCATTGCAGAAATTAGAGTAAATCCAATTCCACCAGCACCAACAAGACCTAAAATAGTTGCATTTCTTACGTTTATTTCAAAACGATAAATCGCTACTGAAATAAAGTTCGCACTAAGTTGTGGGATAATACCATAACGAATCTTTTGAATCGTTGTAGCTCCCATAGCATCAAGTGCATCTAATATTCCTTTATCAATATCTTCTATTGATTCAATATAAAGTTTTGTGATCATTCCGATTGAAGAGATACTTATTGTAAGTACTCCTGCAAATGGACCAGGTCCCGCTACTTTAATAAACATTAATCCAAGAATTAATACTGGGAATGTTCTAATTACAGTAACAATAAAACTTCCACCATAACTTCCAATTTCACCAGTTATATTTTACTACAAAACAACTATTTTTTCCATATTTATTTTTAGCAATTTTTAATTGTAAATATAATAAA
>CAYYOU010000142.1:0-3869 GCA_964473425.1 uncultured Candidatus Izemoplasmatales bacterium
TATGATTTTGTTTATTGGTATGGTGAATCTTCTCTAACGGAGTATGATTTTAGTACACCAATAACTCAAGACGTAGAGTTTACTGCTTTATGGCAGGAAAAAATAATATATGAAGTAGCTTTTGATTCTACAATCGGAAGTGCTGTTTCAAGTGTAGATGTATATGAGGGTGGAATACTTGCTTTACCAAATGCTCCAGTAGAAGATACTCATGTCTTTATATATTGGTACTTAAGTGACGATTCAGTTGAGTTTGATCTTAGTACTCCAATAAATGAAAACATAACACTTACTGCTTTATGGCAAGAAAAAGTTGTATATGTGGTTGGATTTGAAGTTGCGGATGGAACTATTGTTTTACCACAACTAGTAATGGATGGTAATTTAGCAACTGTTGTAGATGAACCTGAGAATCATGGGTACTCATTTGTAAGATGGTATGAAACTGATGATACTGTTCCATTTGATTTTACAACACCTATTACAGGTAATGTTTTACTTACCGCTCTTTGGAGCGCATTGCCTACTTTTGAAGTAATATTTGATAGTCTTGATGGTTCTATTGTTGAAGCGCAGACTGTAATTATAAATGATCCGGCTATTGAACCTGATCAACCAAGCAAATATGGGTATAGTTTTTCTCATTGGTATATAACTGATGATACTATAGTATATGATTTTGCAACTGCAGTTGATGAAGATGTTACTTTAACTGCTAGTTGGGTTTTGTTAGATGTTTATGACGTTAACTTTAATACTCAAGGTGGATCTTCGGTTTCTGATCAAGATGTAGTTGAAAACGATGCAGCAGAACTCCCAGCTGAACCTACAAAAAGTGGAGAAAACTTTATATTCTGGTATGAATCTGATTCTGAAACTCCTTATGATATGAATACTCCAATTAACGAGGATAAAACTTTATATGCAAGATGGGGTACAAGAGCAGAAAAAGAAGTTGCTGAAGATATTGATGCTTATAGCGCAGCTTTATATGCGTCTGAAAACTTATTATTTACTCCTGTTAGAGGGACAGAAAATAGCTCTTCAATGATTTTCTATTCAGATAGTATATTTATTTCTAAAGGAGGAGTTATTTTACCTTTACCTAATGAATTTGAAGAAGGTACAACAGGGGCTTGGAGAGTTAGATTCTCTCTGAATGGAATTACATTCTATAAAACATTCAATATTCCTTTAAATTATATTGATAAAGTTGTGATTGCTGATAAAAGAACGTTACCTTTCGAGAACTTAACAACTGAATATGACGTTTTAAATTCAGAAATTTCATTATATTTTGAACAAGATGGAAATGTTCCTTATGTAAATTTAGAAGATTTCTTTATGTTATTGGAAGGATTTATTGATCCAGAGATACCAATTACATTTACACAAGGTAGTGATACATTAGAAGTTTACTACCAATACTATGATGAAGATGAAGATATAATGTATGATTTAAGATTAAATATAGATGCGACTGAGAATACCATTTCTACAAATGATCCAGGATTTTATTGGGCATATATTTATTCAACAGAAACTAATTATGGACGTCATATTGAATATATCCAAGATCATCCAAATGAATCATATGAAGAAGGTACTGATGTAATATATGATTTAGACGATTTCAATATGGATATTGTAGTATATCAAGGGCAGATTTTACTTCCTTACTATATGACAAATCAATTGTTTGCTGGAAGTGCATATTACAACGTGTATTACAATCACGATGGGTTATTTGGTATTTATTCTTTACCAAGCGCAGGAAGTAAGGAATTTAGTGCAATACATCAAAGCACGATGAATAACGAAGATATCCCTGTAGATGTTTTACTTCATACTTTTGATATGTTAGCATTTGATTTAGATAATTTATATGGATTAAAAGATATTATGGAAGTTGATACATATTATGATTTATTATATTCATTGATAGATGATTTATTAGTTACAGATGCTGAAGATTTTGATGTAGCTATTAGAGATCTTTTATTAAAAGAATTAGATGAACCACATACATCATATGGGTATCACTCTTATTATAATAATGCTAGATACTCTGGACCACCTACAAACAGTTTAAGTGTATATGGTGAAAGATTTACTCAATGGTATTACGATGGGTTAGTTGCTACTGACAACGCGATAGAAGATAAATGGGGAACAGACCCAAGTGGTGGTTGGAATGTAGCGATAAGACCAGATTATTGGTTATTAAATCCTGAAACTGTTATGTTATCATTAAATGGTTTTTCAACTGCAGATATTGAGGAAAGTAGTGCACATGATAGCTTGATAGCTGAAAGCATGTTAGAAGTATCATCAATAGATAGTATATTACCTGTGATAGAACAAGGTGATAAATTCTTCTACTATAATAACTCATCAGAAACAAACCAAATATTAGATATCTTGGTTAAAGGTGTGAATGAATCATATGTAGATACTTATACTGCTTCACTAATTGCTGCAGGGTATGAGTTAGTAGAAGATGAACAAAATTCAGAACCAGGAAAACAAGATGGGTACTATTCATTAACTGTAAGTAATGGAATAGACGATGGTGAATATATGTTGGTTGTTCATTATGATGTTGAATTCTCACTATTACATGTTGGAATAGCCAATAAGATACCATCTGAATATTCAAGTGCTTGGTTAGTTCTTAAAGAAGTAAGATCATTAATAGATGCAGATAGTGCTGTTTATTTAGAATTCATGCTTCAAGAAATAGAAGAAACGAATCCTGGGATTACAGATATCATTTTAGACATCTCTTGGAATACAGGGGGAAATGTTGGCGCTTTATACCGTGTTTTAGGATTTATTACAGATGACCCATTTGAAGTTACTTCAATGGATCGTGAAACGGGTAGTGCATCAACTAGTTATGTAGACATAGTTGGAATACCTGATTACTCACATTTGAATTGGACTTTACTTACTACTCCAACTTCATTTAGTGCCGCTAACTCTTTAGCAAATATCTTTAAAGCTAATGATTTAGGTGATGTTATTGGGGTGAAAACAGGCGGAGGTGCTTGTTCAATTACACCTATCTTATTACCTAATGGTACTGCATTTACTACAAGCAGTAATAACATAAGTGCATATAGAACTGGAACAGGGACAGTAGAAGACCCATATCTGTATCATAATGTTGAATTTGGTATTTCACCTGACTTTGAAATTGATATTGATGATATTTTCAGCATCACAGTACTACTTGAAATCATTAACGGAAACGACTAAAAGCTTGATACTTGGGTGTTTATAAGAATTGATGCAATTCCAAGTTATGAAAATGTTTACAAGGATAATTGTTAATCAATGATTGATTTTTAATAATTATGCTGTTATAATATATATAATCAAAAAACTAAAAAAAGGAGAGAAAAATTTATGAAAAAAGTATTATCATTATTCGCTGCCTTATTATTAGTATTTGCACTAAGTGCATGTACAGATGATACTGCATTGTTAGACTTAACTGATACTGTAGATGCTTTACAAACTCAGTTAAATGCAAGTGACGTAAGCATTGAAGATTTAGAAGCTGCTAAAGATGCGTTGCAATTAGAAGTTAACGCTTTAACAGCTGATTTAGAAGCTGCTAAAACAGGTAACACAGAATTAGATGCAGATATTACAGCATTACAAGAAGATTTAGATGCAGCTCAATTGCTACTATCTACTTCAATTACTGCTTTATCTGGACAATTAGCTGATGTTACTGCTGCATTTGGGGTTCAACTAGCTGCTGTAGCTGAACAATTCCAACTTGCACTTGATGAATCAAATCAAAATTTGCAAGATCTTCAAGATAATTTAGACGCTTCAAATCAACAAATTGAAGATTT
>CAYYOU010000143.1:0-3859 GCA_964473425.1 uncultured Candidatus Izemoplasmatales bacterium
TGATTTCTAATGCAAAGAAAAACATGAAATAGGGTAGAAAAATAAAAAATAGTACTATATAATGAATTTGGTGATAATATGGCAATAAAATATGAATTGATTCACGAATGTAAACAAACAGGTGCTAGATTAGGAATATTACATACTCCTCATGGAAGTATTGAAACTCCTGTATTTATGCCTGTGGGTACAAAAGCTACCGTAAAAACACTTGAGAATAAAGAAATAGAAGAAGTAAGTGATGGACTGATTTTAGGAAACACGTATCATTTATGGTTAGAACCTGGTGATGAAATTGTGAAAAAACACGGAGGTATTAGAGGGTTCATGAAATGGAATCATTCTCTCTTAACTGATAGTGGTGGTTTCCAAGTTTTCAGTCTTTCAAAGATAAGAAAAATATCAGAAGAAGGTGTTGAATTTAGACATCATAAAAGTGGAGCAAAATTATTCATGAGTCCTGAAGATTCAATCAGAATTCAACATAATTTAGGTGCTGATATCATCATGAGTTTTGATGAATGTCCTCCATTTGATTCCACATACGAATACATGAAAGAGTCTGTTGAAAGAACAATTAGATGGGCTGCACGTGGGAAAAAAGAACATGGAGACAGAGCTGACCAATCACTTTTTGGAATTGTCCAAGGTGGACCACACAAAGACTTACGTATAATGTGCGCAAATGCTCTAATTGAAATGGATTTTCCTGGATATAGTATTGGTGGATTGAGTGTTGGAGAGTCCAAAGAAGAACAATACCTTGTGCTTGACTACTTAGTAGATGTCATGCCAAAAGATAAACCAAGATATTTAATGGGGGTTGGAACTCCTGATGATATATTAGAAGGAGTTATTAGAGGAATGGACATGTTTGATTGTGTAAATCCAACAAGACTCGCAAGACACGGAAGTGCCATGACCTCATCAGGAAGAATTACAATCAAAAGTAAGGTCTACGAAAGTGACTTGTCAAAGCTTGATTCAGAATGTGATTGCAAGGTTTGTACAACCTACTCAAAAAGCTATTTAAGACATCTTTTTAAGGCTGATGAATTACTTGGTCCAAGGTTAGTAAGCTACCATAATTTATATTTTTTAAAGAATCTAACAAAACAAATTAGAGATGCAATCAAAAATGATTCACTAAGTGATTTCAAAGAAGAATTTTTCAAAAAATACTATAAATAAACTACATAAGCCATTTTTATAAAAATATTGTTTATTTTACACCATAAAAATGATATAATTAATTAATAAGTTAATTGGAGGTATAATCTATGTTTGAATCAATCGATAATTTTAATCAAAAGCCCTCAATTAAGGTAATCGGAGTTGGTGGTGGCGGAGGAAACGCAGTGAACAGAATGATTGAAAATGAAGTTCAAGGTGTTGAGTTCGTAGCTATTAACACAGACGCACAAGTATTAAGACTTTCTAAGGCTGATTCTAGAATACAAATAGGTAAAATGTTAACTAGAGGTCTTGGGGCAGGAGCAGATCCTGATATAGGAAGACGTGCTGCAATCGAATCAGAAGATGAAATTCGTGAATTACTAAGTGATTCTGACATGGTATTCATTACTGCAGGTATGGGTGGTGGAACCGGTACAGGTGCCGCTCCAGTAATTGCTAGAATTTCAAGGGAAATGGGATGTTTAACAATTGGTATTGTTACAAAACCATTCAGTTTCGAAGGTCGAAGAAGAGTCGCTACCGCACTTGAAGGTTTAGATGCTTTGAAACCTTATGTTGATACTTTAATTGTAGTTCCAAATGACCGTTTACTTTATGTTGTTGATCGATCTACTTCTATGTTAGAAGCATTCAGAGAAGCAGATAATGTACTTCGTCAAGGAGTTCAAGGTATTGCTGAGATAATCACAGTTCCTGGACTAATTAACGTAGATTTTGCTGACATAAAAACTGTTATGAAAGATAAAGGTACTGCCTTAATGGGAATCGGAATTGCTAGTGGCCCAGACCGCGCTATTGAAGCTGCTAAAAAAGCAATTCACTCTCCACTTTTAGATGCTAATATTGATGGAGCAACTGATGCAGTTGTAAATATTGCCAGTGGTATTGATATTGCACTATGGGAAGTTAACGAAGCTGTTGAAGCTATCCAAAACGCAAGTAAAACAGAAATAAACATTATTTATGGTACAACGATTAATCAAGATATCCAAGATGAAATCATTGTAACTGTAATTGCTGCTGGTTTTGATGAAAATCGATCTGTTGAATTTAGCGAAATTGGAAATACTCCACATGATGCTGTAGTTGAAGATGATGATGTTACAACTAAAAAAACTTCTAAAAAATCTCGTAAAAGAGGAAAAAAAGAAGAACCAGTTGAAGAAGAACCACCATCAAAAACTGCTATTCCATCTTGGCTAAAATCAAGATTTAAATAAGCGCCTTAGGTGCTTTTTTAATTTATAAATTATGGAGATGATAAAATGAAAAGATCTTATCAAATTATTTATGGAATAAGTATGTTAATAATTTTATTACTTATTGCATTTTGGCAATCAATGCCAGATACATTGATTTTCGTATTAGCTGCGTTTGGATTTGTTTTAACTAGTATTTTCACATATAGTGGTAGAAAAAAATGATTTTTTACACAAAAGATGTTTTAAATACAATAAATGATCCTAAAGTAACAGTGGTCGCAGCTACTAAATATTTCAATTCAACTGAAATGAGAGATTTGTATAATACTGGAATAACTAATTTTGGAGAAAATAGAGTAGAGTCTTTTATGGAGAAAAATTCTGAGTTGAGTGATTTAGACATTACTTGGCACTTAATTGGAACTCTTCAAACCAAAAAAACAAAGAAAATCATCAATGATATTGACTACCTTCACTCGCTAGATACAATAAATTTAGCAGATGAAATCCAAAAGAGAAGAACAGCACCATTAAAGTGTTTTGTTCAAGTCAATATTAGTAGTGAAGATTCAAAACACGGTCTTAATATTGATGAAGTAATACCTTTTATACAAGAAATCAGCAACCATGATAAAATTGTAGTGATTGGTCTTATGGGAATGGCTGAATTAACTGATGATGAATCTATTATCAATCAAGAATTTCAAAAATTGAATGATTTACAGATATTAATTAAAGAAGAACTTGATTTAGAACTACCTGAATTATCAATTGGAATGAGCAATGATTATCTAATAGCAATGAAGCATAAAGCAACATTTTTAAGACTAGGTAGTGTACTATTTAAGAAAGAGGTGTAACAATGGCCAGAAAGAAAAAAGCAATTGATCGTGTAGAGTTTGTTGTAATGGAAAAGCAAGTAGATGTTATGAAACTTGCAAAAAAACTTTTAAAAGGTGTACCTCTTATTGTAAATTACGAAGATTATAACGAAATTGAAGCGAACAAAGTTATCACTTTCCTAAGTGGAGTTATCTATGCACTTGATGGAGAAATTGAAGTTATTCAACCGACCATTTTTCTGTTCGCAACTAAAACAGATTATAAAGATGGAACATTAAGAAAATTTGTAGAAGATTATAAGGAGTAAAGATTATGGTTTTATTACTTGAAGCAGTTTATTGGTTACTAACAGCTTATTATTGGGTGTTAATCGCTTATGTTATAAGTTCTTGGATACCAGAATTAAGAAATACAAGGATTTTTAAATTAATTCATCAACTAGCTAATCCATATATGAGAATATTTCGTGGTTTACTAGTTTTTGGGATGATGGATTTTACACCTATTTTAGGTTTCCTTCTATATTCATGGGGACTTTCAAACTTAAGCAATATGATTACTACGCTCTCATAAAGAATTAAATAATATAAGAATATCTATATTATATTTTATACAAA
>CAYYOU010000144.1:0-3853 GCA_964473425.1 uncultured Candidatus Izemoplasmatales bacterium
CTAGTGTAGTATGATATAATATATCCATAAGATATAGGAGGGGTATTTATGACTGTATTATTGATTATTCCATTTTTAATAGCTTTAGGTTTTTTAGTAATTACTGTTGTAGTGATTGTAAATATTATTAATAATCCAAAAATTGATAGCAATAATAAATTGTTTTGGATAGTATTAATCCTTGTAACAAATATACTAGGGTTAATCATTTATTTAGTAGTTCAAGATAAGAATGTACTAAAATGAGCAATCAAAAAGAGAGTGCAAAAGAAATTGCGCTCTCTTTTTTAGATATTTACCTATGATTCAATCCGTCTGAACGGTGTTCAATTCCGAAAAAAATCAATAACACTTGGATTTTTAATCCATTATCCAATAAATATAGTATATTGGAGTTCCCAAATTAAAAAGATTTGAGATAACTCAAATCTTTTTATAGTTTTTATAAGAATTCTTCTCCAGGATTCCATCCACAAGGTACCATTTTACCTTCTACTTCGTTTTGGAATACTTCTAATGTTCTTAATACTTCATCAACGTTTCGACCGCCCTCACCATGATTAACGTGAGCTGCTTTCAACATACCATCAGGTGCAATAAAGAATGTACCTCTCCATGCGATACCTTTTTCATCGTCTAATATTCCGTAAGCTTCACTTACAACGTGGTTATTATCTGATGCATGAATGTGTTTAAGTCTTTCTAAGTCTTTTCTTTCTTGCCATGCAAGATGACTAAATACTGAATCCGTAGAACAAGCTATTAATACAGCATTTTTTTCTTCAAATTTAGCAGTTAGTGCATTAAATCTTTTTATTTCAGTTGGGCAAACAAAAGTAAAATCAAGTGGGTAAAAGTATAATACTACCCATTTACCTTGCTCTAATAATTCATCTAAGTTTACTTTGCCAAAACGGTCTAAATATTCACCGTCAGGCATAACTGCATCCATTTCGAATTTTGGAGCTGGTTTCCCTACTTTTGCTCCTGTAACATAAAAATCATTTTCATAAGTCATAAAAAACATTCCTCCTTAGTTTTTTTACTACTTAATTTTAGTATAATTTTATAATTTTTACAAATATAATGAATTATTATTTTTGTTTGATTATTCTATTAAATTTTGATTATTTTCTTTATGCTCTTCATCTAACTGTAAGAACTTCTTATAGGTAAGATCTATTCCAATAGCCCCAAGTGGTCCGGTAATGATAATTGCAAGGACTGCAAGTGCTAAAATTAGTTCACCAGATTCAACCCCAGCAGCAAGTGGTATCGCACCAATAGCTGCTTGAACTGTTGCTTTTGGTAAATAACTAATCCCTGTAAACAGTCTTTCTTTTTTGTTTAAGTTCGTTTTGATTAAACATAACTGAACACCAGTAAATCTAAAGATTAGTTCTATAGCAAGTAATGCTAATGCAAGTAACCCCGCATTTAATGCCACACTAATATCAACGGTTGCTCCAACTAGAACAAATAATACAAGTTCTGCAAATACCCAGACTTTATCAAATTTGTCTCGTAATCGTAACGCTCTTTCTTCACTTTGATTTAAGAAGGTAATCCCAATAACCATGACGCTTAATAAAGCACTCATCGGAACATATACATTAATCCATTCTTCAAATGCCAACACAAAGAAAGACGCAGCTAAAATAACCAATACTTTAATAGTATCTCTCACTTTAAATTTTGCAAAAAAGACACTTAATAAATATCCGATAATCATCCCAGCTATAATACCGGTAACAATGGCCACAGGAACCAAAAGAATTGATCCCAAACTAGTATTACCTGTTTTATACATTGCTAAGAATGAAGTAAATAAAACAATAACATAAATATCGTCAACACTAGCACCCGCCATTACTAAATGGGGGATGCGTTTTTTATATCCGTATTTTTCACTCATTAATTTAATCATTTTAGGAACAACAACTGCCGGACTAACAGCAGACAACACGCTACCTAAAATTGCAGCCTCTAAATAGCTTATTCCAAATAACATTGGTGCAAATATAACAACTGCAATTATCTCTAAAGTTGCTGGTATAAAAGACATTAATATTGCAGGTCTCCCAATCTGTTTCAAATCACTAACATCTAGACTTAATCCAGCTCTTAATAATATAACGACTAATGCAATTGTTCGTAATTCAGTAGATACATTTAGTATCTCAACACTAATAAGATTAAAGACAAAAGGGCCAAGTAAAATCCCTGTTACAATCATCCCTACAAATCTTGGTAATTTCACTTTCCCAAAGATTTCTCCTAATACTAATCCAATTGTGAATATTAACCCTAAACTTAGTAACATGAAATTCCCTCCTAAATTAATAAAAGCTGATGGCTACGTCAAAAAAGAACGTAGAAGTCATCAGCTTTAATAGCGGTTTTAGTAAAAATACTAAGGGAGAACATCATTCCCTAAAAATAATTATACCTTATTGTATAAATTATGCAACGTTTTATTTTTCCTTAAGCAACCTCTTTTGTTATCTTTTTACAATGCCATACTGAAATATATTCAAACATTTTTCAAATATTGGGAATATGCCAAAACGACCGTTCAAGGTATACAGTGTGAAATTATTAAAGCGAGACCCTTTATTAGATAATTAAAAAGAATTGGAAATGCGTTAAGCATTCACTAATTCTTTTTTTGTTTTAAATAATTTGTATTCTTTTTCTAATTTCATAACAATATATGGTACAAACAAAACAATATAGACTAGTAAGTTTGGCATTTCAGCGACTAGCATTAGATGAATAAATATTAAGATGTATGATAAGTATGCCCATCTTTGTAGTTTCTTCCATCAATTAAAAGTGAATTTCTTTCTAAATACCATAAATGATGTAACAAATAAAGGAACCATTATAGCATAGTCAATTATCCCAAGCCATGTTTCTACTTTAGTTATATCACTTAAAAACTCAATAAAATACTTTGTTGCATGAGGAGTTAAGAAAATGAATCCTATTATTGAATACTCTCTTCTTATCGAAGATAGTTTAATACTTAGGTTTGATTTTTTCTTTAGTGCTCCTGTAAACATTACAATGTAAAAAAAGCTAAGTCCTAAATAGCCTTGAACGAAGGGTTCCATTATTTTTACTTTGCTTGATAAAAAGAAAGTAATTATGCTGATTAACGATACAACAATATAGATTTTTACATTATGTTTCCTAATAAGTTTTCCTTGGTAGATTGCGAGCAATGTTAATGCAATTACAAATGGGATTACAATCATGTATTACATCTCCTGTCTATTTTTTTACTCCATGTTCGATAATACTAATTCTTCTATCAAACAATGCAATAACTTCTTTTTTATTCAAATTCTCTGTTTCTGATTTAAAGTAAGTATCTATCATTATAAGGAATGTCATCTCAAGTAAGTCGAGTATCTCATCTTCCTTGATAGCGTATAAGTTTAAGTCGAAAATTTTCTCAAAGTTAAATTTTTCATCTTCGACAAATGATTTGTATAATGGATTAAATAACATTGACTTCAATGATTCCTTTTTGCCAAATTGGATATGGCGAACGTAATTTCTAAAAAGCGAGTATTTATTTGTGTCCTTAAAGGCATCAAAATCATATGTAAAAAGGCTTTTAATAAATACAAAGTAATCTCCATTTGCTTCCTTGAACAGATTTTTAGCGTATGTCAGCCTATCTTCTTTTACTTGCATAACGATGTAATCAAAGAGTTCATCAAGATCATCAAAATAGGTATAGAAAGATCCTCTTGAAATGTCTGCTTTTTTGATTATTGAATTAACACTAACTTCCTCAAAAGACTTGCTAGTAAATTCTTCAATTGCAATATCAATTATTCTT
>CAYYOU010000145.1:0-3828 GCA_964473425.1 uncultured Candidatus Izemoplasmatales bacterium
AGCATGGTGGTCCGATTTTGTTGGTGGTATACACCAACGTTGTAAGGGGCTACAAGATAACAATGCAATGAAAGAAAAGAGATCTTCAAAATTTGTTAAACTATCAGATAATTTTGGAAATGAATGGCAAGGAATTAAAATTTCTTTGATAATCAAAAAAGATCCAGGGTTAGAAGGACTAGTATTTGATAGTTACTACTTAACTCTTCCTGGGGTAAAACTTATTCATTCATTTACAAATGTAATCAATAATTCTGGAAAATTATTGTTTAATAAAGATTTTCATCGTTTCAATACTTTGAAGATTGATGATGATAAGTCAGAAGTAACTTACAATGTTGGAAACACAAAGTATAAATGTAATAATGTGGGTATAGATTTAATTTCAAAAAAACTAGCTGTTTTCGAGGGGAAGAGAAAATACAAAATGAATTTTTATAGTAAGTCTAACAAGCTACTTGTAGATTCTCAAACGGAGTATACAATCTTGTTTTCAGAAAATAAGCTTACTGTTCCAGATAATGACAGCAAACAATTGCCAGGTGATTTTATCTTCTTCACAAAAGACATTGTTGAACAAGATTGTTTAGTAGATTTAGGTAATATTAAATTTGATTTATAATCTTTAGATATAAAGTAAATAACAATACAAAGGAGGTTATTAAATGAGTAAAAAACAAAACAACTTCTTATTCAATTTCATAGCACCAGTTTATGGACTCTTCTATAATTCTCAAAAGAAAAACTATGTTCAGAATATAAAAGTATTAAGGAAATATCTAAATATTTCAGAATATAAAAGTATTATAGATATAGGGTGCGGAACTGGGGCAATGTGCGCAGCACTTAATAAAGAAGGAATAAAAGTTACCGGAGTTGATCCAGCAACAAAGATGTTGAATATTGGAAGAAAGAAAAAAGAAAATAAAAATATTGAATTTGTTGAATGTGATACATGTGAAAAACTACCATTCACAGATAAAATTTTTGATCTTTCAGTCGCGTCATATGTTGCTCATGGATTAAAACCAGAACAGAGAATTACTCTATATTCAGAAATGAGTAGACTATCAAAACATTATGTAATATATTATGATTATAATGAAAAAAGAGCTTGGTTAACTAGTGTTATTGAATGGTTTGAACATGGAGACTATTTCAATTTCATTAAAAATGTAAAAACAGAATTGAATGAAAATTTCGAGTTAGTTCAAGAAATAAAGTTGAACAAACAAGCATCTTGGTATGTTTGTACTCCAAAATAATTAAATTAATAAATTTAATATAAAAAAAGTGGAATTCAATTTGAATTCCACTTTTGCTATAAACATTAGAGATTTTTAAATATTAGAGAATTAATCTAAGATTGATTATATTCTTCTTTCAAAGTATTTACTAGTTCCTTAACAGAAACTATTTTATCAGCTTTATATGCATTACTACCTGCAAATGCAAAACCATTTCTCATTTTACCTTTTTTAGCATTAAGTAATGCTAAGGTAATACAATAAGGTGCTTCTTCCTTTTTACAAGTAATAATACAATCATAAGGACAAGTAAAAGGATTTTTTAATCCTGCTTTTACATCTTCAAGATACGGGTTATTTATTGCTCTTCCGGGTAAACCAACAGGACTTTTTATAATAACTATGTCTTCTTTTTTAGCATCAATATATGATTGTTTAAATCCATCACTAGCGTCACATTCTGTAGTAGTAACAAACCTGGTAGCCATCTGAACAGCAGAAGCGCCATTATCTAGGAAGTATTTGATATCAGAACCGTTATATATCCCTCCACCAGCAATTACTGGTATTTTCTTGTTGTATTGCTCTTCAAAAGGTTTAAGCGCTTCTAAGACCTCTTTAAGAAGCTTTTTAAGATCATAATCTTCATCTTCTAGTTGTTCGTTCTTGAATCCAAGATGACCTCCAGCAAGTGGACCCTCTAATACGAATGCGTCTGGTAAGTAATCATATTTACGTAACCATTTTTGAGTTATTATTTTTGCTCCTCTACCTGATGAGATAATTGGAACTAATTTTGTATGAGTATTTCCTTCAAGTAATCCAGGTAATCCAAGTGGTAAACCAGCACCAGCGAATATAAAATCAATACCTTCTTCAATAGATGCAGTTACTAACTCATTAAAGTTAGTTAAAGCAACCATGATGTTTACACCAAGTAATCCTTTTGTCATTTTTTTTGCTTTTTTTATTTGTTTTCGTAATCCACTTACATTATTATAGTTAAAATCATTAGTTTCCCATTCAAACATTCCAACACCAGCTGCGGAAATAACTCCGATTCCGCCTTCATTAGCAACGGCAGATGCAAGACTAGAAAGTGATATCCCTATTCCCATTCCACCTTGTACAATTGGTAATGTTGCTACCTTATCACCAATGACAAACTGATTCATTATAGTTTCACTCATTGTATTCCTTCTTTCTAGATTGTAATTTGATTATGCATTACTATATCACGCAAAGTAATTTATATATATTACTATATCACGCGGAGTAATTTATGCAAGAAAAAATTTAATATTTATAAAATATTTTTATTTTTATTTTCACACAAATAAATAGAAGAAAATACAATTATTATCTACTTTCTTCTAAATGTATGATAATTTCTAGTAAAGTACTTATTAATGTATCTAAAATAAGAAATAAAAAATGCATATCCCAAAAAACTTTGGGTATGCATTCTTTTTTTAACTATTCACGAAACAGGTAATTCTTCATGGAACCAAATAAGATCTACAAAATGTGGATAATCAACAAATGGATTTCTATTTAATTGTTCTCCAAAGATTACTTCAAGTCTATTCAATTCAAAGTCATCAACAGGGTCACCGTAATGCCACGCAAGTAATTCATCTAAATATGCCATTTCATATTGATTAGGGTATGTATTCACTAATTCAAGATTTTCATACATAATCATCATATAAAATAACGCTCTTGCAACATCACCTTTGACTTCGTCTCTTGGTTCGTATCCAGCTTTTATTGAAGAGTAAGGGCTATTTCCACGTTTCGAGTTTTCCTGCGTATTAGATGGCATTAAATTGTATAAATCTGAGGCCCTATTAACAACACTATTATTAGCCGATGCACCTAATTTAGATTGTGGCCATACATGTTCTCTGTTCCAAGTAGCTCCACTATCCCAAACACCTGATATAGATGCCCCTAGGTAAACTAAAATTATATTGCCAGGGTTATTTGGATCTTGATCCGATTCATCCAAGATGTAACGAGCTTCACCATAAGTAACTCCTTCAAATCTAGTATTGATTATTGTATGGAGAGCACTTTTTAAATCTTCTCCATATAATCCTTCTGCATCATCATAATATGGTATTAAATCAAGTAATAACAATTCAGGGTTAGTCTCAATTTCATCTATCTCAAAAGAAATTGAATAAACTGCTTCAATTGCTATATCAATATAAGGAGTATAATTAAATGTATTTTCAAGACTCATTACATCATTTGAATCAACAATGTGCCAGTACTCAAATTGATATCCATCAACAACTGGTGCTGTAAAGGTAAACATTTGTCCACCCTTATTACTATATGATTCAGTCATTATGGGTTCTATTTCAATGTAATTAGCACTAAGTGTTACTTCAAACGAATCATCTTTACTAAAATCACATGCACTTAAAATACCTACACAAGTTATAAGTGTAAATAACCATAATATTTTAATAGATTTCATATTCTTCACTCCTCTTTATATACGACCTTAAGTATATATAAAAATAGCATAAAATGCAATTTGATACGTGAAATAGTTATAAAGACATTAGTT
>CAYYOU010000146.1:0-3799 GCA_964473425.1 uncultured Candidatus Izemoplasmatales bacterium
TTTAGTGAAAGATACTGTAATTTCTATAAATGCTAAAAGCGAGAATTTATTTCAAAGTGTACTCTATAGAATTGAAAACAATACAGGAATGACCAGACAAAAGAAAGCAGCTTATTTATTATATACATTAATCGATACAATTATTGATAAAAATATGTCTGCAGTGAAAGAAATTGAGGATAAATTAACAATCATTGAAGATTTAGCACTAGATGACGAATTAGAAGACGTTAATAGTGTCTATGCTCTTCGTAAAGAATTATACTATTTACGAAACTCATTGTCAGCGTTTTTCGATGTTACTAGTAAACAACTACTATTGTCTCATAACGCACTTACACCTGATATCATCAAGTATTATTATGATGTTTTTGATCATGTATACAAGCTTGGTGAGCAAGTGAATAATGGGAAAGAATCTTTACGAATATTATATGAAATTCAGATGAATAACACATCAATGAATATGAATAAAATCATGCAGACATTAACTATTTTCAGTGCTATTTTTATTCCTTTACCATTTTTATAAAATTAAAAAGGACTCATTTTGAGTCCTTTTGCATTTGAAAATGTATCCCTTGGTAACTGCCCTTGTCTCTCAGTAACTTATCAATCTCATTCATAACAACAAACTTCTTTAAACTCCAGTTGGGCGCAATCAGTTGATCCCTAGGAGCGTCACCTGTCAGGCGATGAATAATGATACTAGGATTTAGTATTTCAATTTGAGACGCTGTAATATCCGCATACTCTTCTAAAGTTAACATTTTGAAGGGTTCTTTTAGATACATGTTTCCAAGTTTTGTATTTTTCATGATATGAAGTAAATGTATTTTAATTCCTTGGATATCTAGTGTATTTAGATATCTAACTGTTTCTAACATATCTTTTTTAGTTTCAATATGAAATCCATTAATTATATGAACAACAACTTCAATATTTCTTTTTCTTAATTCAATAACTGCTTTACCAAAACATTCTAAAGAATGCCCTCTGTTTATGAACTCAGACGTTTTATCATGAATTGATTGAAGTCCTAATTCTACTTGTAGATATGTCTTCTCATTTAATTCAGATAACAAATCATAAATACCTTCATCTAATGCATCGCATCTAGTTCCAATACTTAATCCTACAATATTTTCATCTAATGATATTGCTGTTTCATATAATAATCTTAATCTATCAATCGAATCATATGTATTAGTGTTGGCTTGGAAATATGCAATATATAGCCCATCACTCCATTTGTGGTGCATCATTGCCTTTACTTGGTTGAATTGCACGTCTAAAGACAAATCGACATTACCGGCGAAATCTCCACTACCTGATTCACTACAATAAATGCAACCACCATATCCACTTTTACCATCTTTGTTTGGACAAGTAAAACCGCCATTTAAAGATACTTTAAAGACCTTCTTACCGAATTTATTTCGGTAAAAAGCATTCAGAGTATTATATGGTTTTTCTTTCGTCATTAAACTCATTAAAATCACCTAGATTAATTTTAACACATTATAGTAAAAAATAAGTCAAATATGTTATAATAACAAAAGGTGATGACGATGTTTAAACGTGTTAGAGATTCTTTAGTATATCCAGCAGAAATATTAAGATACAGAAAAGACCACATATTACTTGTGCTTTTATATCTGCTTTTTTTTGCTGCCTTGTTATCAACTAGAACGATAATAGATGTAGTCAAGTTTGATGGCTTATCTGTTGTAACTAAAGAGACTGTTAAAGAAGAAATAAATATTATTGATAATAATTGTGAAATAGTTTCAGCTGAACTTATTTGCACTGGTGAACATCTTATTAATGCATACTCAGATTCGATGTATACTGTGTATTTAGATTCTAATGATGTAATTAATTATGATGACTATCCAAATGATGAATATTCATTAATAATTCATGATGAAGCGGTGTACCTATATGTATTTGGAATAAACACGGTTTCTATTCCACTTACAGATTTACCAACATCACTTCAAAACATCGACTTTAATGATCAAGCAAGTGATCCAGAAGCTTTTTATAGTCATTTATTCACTGGTATTGATGAGTTGATAGTGTCATATAAAAGTGCTTGGGGTACTGCATTAATCGCAGTAGAAATGTTTATAAGCATATTGTTCTATATGATATTTTTATTGTTTAGTTCGTTCTTTATGAAAAAAAGATATAAGATTATACCTTTTAAAGAAACATTTACAATGACAGTCTATTCATCTACTTCATTGTATATAATATTAACATTCTATTCGATGCTAGATTTAAACATAATAATCGTCATCGTACTGTTGTTTATTTCCTTTAGACAAAATGGCATCTTGAATCGCGAGATAGACCGTAGAATAACAAAAAAACCTTGATAAACTCTTTATAGGGTGTTATCATACATGTAGATAAAATGAAGAACTAGAAGTAGTAATAATATACTTATTTAAAGCGACCTAGTGGTGGTGTGAACTAGGAATAAAGTATTATGAATTAGTCTAGGGAGTTACTTAAGTGCAGCGCGTAAGCTTAAGTCGTATATCCTGCGTTAAGGGATCTTAAGTGCTAGATTATCTAGAACAAAGGTGGTACCGCGGAGTAATAATTCGTCCTTATTTATAGGGGCGATTTTTTTATATAAAAAAGGAGTGATACTTATGGAATATAATCACAAAATAATAGAACAGAAATGGCAAGATCATTGGTATTCAAATAAAAGATTTAAAGCAGTAGATTTTAGTGATAAACCAAAATATTATGCTTTGGTTGAATTCCCGTATCCTTCAGGACAAGGGATGCATGTAGGGCATATTAGAGCCTATTCTAGTCTAGAGGTAGTATCTAGAAAAAGAAGAATGGAAGGATTTAATGTATTATTTCCAATTGGATTTGATGCATTTGGATTACCGACAGAAAACTATGCTATCCAAACAGGAACTCATCCAAGGATAGTGACTGATAGAAATATCAAAGTTTTCACTAACCAATTAAAAAAAGGTGGATATAGTTTTGATTTTGATAGAACAGTAGATACTACAGATGAAGACTATTATAAATGGACACAATGGATATTTGTTAAATTATTTAAAAAAGGATTAGCATATAGAGATAAAACATACATCAACTTCTGCCCTAGTTGTAAGGTAGTTCTTTCTAACGAAGAAAGTCAAGGCGGAAAATGTGATAGATGCGATAGTAAAGTCGTACAAAAAGAAAAAGATGTGTGGTTCTTGAAAATAACAGATTATGCAGAAAGACTACTGACAGGACTAAAAGAACTTGACACACTTCCACGTATCAAAATAGAACAAGAAAACTGGATTGGTAAATCTACAGGAGCACATGTAGATTTCAAAGTTAAGGACACAGATGAGTCTTTGAAGGTTTATACAACTAGACCTGATACTTTGTATGGTTCTACATTTATGGTTATAGCACCTGAACACGATATCATCGCAAGACATAAAACAAGAATTACTAATTTTGATGAAATACAAGACTATAAAGAAAATGCAAAACTTAAGACAGAATTTGAAAGAGTTGAACTAGCGAAAGACAAAACTGGAGTTTTAATAAAAGGTCTTGTCGCAATTAATCCGGTTAATGATAAAGAGATTCCTATTTTTGTTGCTGATTATGTAATGATAGGGTATGGAACAGGCGCTATAATGGCTGTACCTGGCCATGACACTAGAGATTATGAGTTTGCTCAAAAATACAAACTTGATATTATAGAAGTAATATCTGGTGGAGATATTTCTGTTGAAGCATATACAGATTCAAATGAGGG
>CAYYOU010000147.1:0-3753 GCA_964473425.1 uncultured Candidatus Izemoplasmatales bacterium
TAATCAGATTTTTTTACTTCATGGAGTTACAGGTAGTGGTAAAACAGAAATCTATTTAAACATCATTGAAGATGTTTTAAAACAAGGAAAAGAAGCAATTATGCTTGTTCCTGAAATAAGTCTTACACCAATGATGGTCTCAAGATTTAAAGGAAGATTTAAAGACGATGTTGCCGTGCTTCATAGTGGGTTAAGCATTGGTGAAAAATTCGATGAATGGCGAAAAATAAGAAGAAAAGAAGTTAGTGTAGTAGTCGGAGCACGTTCTGCTATTTTTGCTCCATTTACAAACCTTGGAGTAATCATAATTGATGAAGAACATAGTGATTCATATAAACAAAGCACTCTTCCTACTTATCAAGCAAAAGATGTCGCAATACTTAGATGTAACTATTATAATATTCCTTTAATTTTGGGTAGTGCTACGCCTAGTGTTGAAAGTTATTATAAAGCACTTAACAACGAATACAAATTACTTGAAATGAAGTACAGAGCAAACAACGCTCATTTGCCTGAAGTCTATATTGAAGATATGAGATTTGAATTTAAAGGTGGCAATAGAAGCATATTCTCTAAAAAGCTAGATGAATTAATCACAGATAGACTTGCTAAAAATGAACAGATTATCCTCTTGTTAAATAGAAGAGGACATTCTACTTTTGTTATGTGTAGAAGTTGTGGTGAGGTTATTATGTGTCCTAATTGTGATATCTCATTAACATATCATGAAAAGACAAATAGTTTAAAATGTCACTATTGCGGACATGATGAAGATAACCCAACAGTATGTCCTAAATGCGATTCAAAATATATTAGATATATGGGTATTGGAACCCAAAGAGTAGAAGAATTTATCCATGAGAGATTTCCAACCGCTAAAGTTGTAAGAATGGATACGGATACAACAAACTATAAAGGAGCACATGAAAAGTTGCTTTATGATTTTGAATTCAATGGTGATATCTTACTAGGAACACAGATGATTTCAAAAGGACTAGATTTTCCAAAAGTTTCTTTGGTAGGAGTACTCGCTGCGGATATGTCACTAAGCCTTCCTGACTACAAAGCTATTGAAAAAACATTCCAGCTTCTTACTCAAGTATCTGGAAGAGCAGGAAGACATGATATTATTGGTGAAGTAGTAATCCAAACTTATAACCCAGATCATTACGCTATCATGCATGCGAAAAGTCATGATTATCATTCGTTTTATGAAACAGAAATGAATATTAGAAAAATCGCTGGCTATACACCATTCTATAATTTAGTTCAAATAATAGTTAGTGATAAAGACGTTAGGAAAGTCTTGAAAGAAGGAACAAAGATTGTTATGAGACTAAGAAAAGAATTAGATGATGACGTTGATATCTTAGGTCCAGTTTTACCTAAAATCTCAAGAATAAACAATTATTTTAGAGCTCAAATAATCATAAAATATAAAAAATCAGAAATTATGGATGACATTCTGAAAAAAGTATATTATGATTTTAACGAAATATTATCACTTTCAATAGACAAAAATCCAACACTACTTTAGGAGTTGATCTTTATGAAAATAGTCTTTATGGGAACACCAGATTTTAGTGTTCCAATCTTAGTTGCTTTGCATCAAAAATATTCGGTTGATTTAGTAGTGACACAACCTGATAAATTTGTTGGTAGAAAGAAAGTACTTACAGAAAGCCCAGTTAAAGTAAAAGCTCTTGATCTAGGAATAGAAGTATTTCAACCAAGAGTTATCAGAAAAGATTATCAAAGAATTTTAGATGTAAAACCAGATATTATTATTACCGCAGCATACGGACAAATTATTCCAGCTGCTGTAATCGATTTCCCTAAATTTGGGTCTCTTAATGTTCACGGCAGCTTGCTACCAAAACTTCGCGGTGGAGCACCAATTCAAAGAGCGATAAAAAGATTACATAAGGAAACTGGTATTACAATTATGTATATGGCTTATAAAATGGATAGTGGAGATATCATTAGTCAAGAAACAGTTGAGATACTTTCAACTGATACTTCAGGTACTCTGTTTGATAAACTGAGTTTAAAAGGAGTACAGTTATTAATGGATACCTTGCCAAGTATATTTAATACTACCAATCAAAGAACAAAACAAGATGAATCATTGGTAACCTATGCATATAATCTAAAAAGAGAAGAAGAAAAGATAAACTGGAATTTAAGCACGAAAGAAGTAGATGCACATGTGAGAGCTTTTAGCCCACAACCTAGTTGTTATTCAACCCTGGGTTCTAAAAGCATTAAGATACATAAAGCAGTAATATTTGAGTGTAATAACTTTGAAAAAAATCACGGAAATCAGGAAAACGGGACCATTATAAAAATTTTTAAAGATGGTATTGGAGTCAAAGTAAATAATGGTGTTATAGTAATTAAAGAACTCCAACTAGAAGGAAAGAAAAACCAAGATGTGACTACCTTCATGAATGGCGCGGGTAGAAACTTGATTAAGGTAGATAAAGTATTTAAATAAGTTATAAATATGATATAATATATTAGATAGGAGTGGTGTTATGACTAAAAGAACAATATTCTCAAGAGAAGAAATGTTAGAAATGAATATTAAAACACTTAAAGACAGAACAGTAGAAGTTGAAGAAATAGTGGAAGTTGCATTTAGACAACAAGCTAGATGGAACCCAGAAATTTCAAGAGTTGAAGTACAAGATTCTGTTGATAAAATACTTTCATTAAGGGATGTATTTCATCTATTGCAGCTCGGTGCTGAAATAGATAGATTAACAGATGAACACTTAATTAAAGGTCCTATTTATGATATCTTAAAAGCAGATCTTGGAATGTTTGGAATTGATGAATTATTTGGTCTTGAACTTGCAGGTCTTTATGGTACAATAGGTAAAACTAACTTTGGAGACATAGACGTAAACAAACCACTTGTAGTAGATCGCCTAAATGAAGACGGTAAACATGGTGGAATGTGTCATACATTCATGGATGATATTGTTGGTGCAATTGCAGCAGCAGCATCTACAAGAGTTGCTCAAGTATCAAATGAAGAAGAAGCAAGAAAAGATCCGACTGTAAAGGAAATTAAACTCGATCTAGATATTTAGAGGGGGATTTTTAATGGCTAACAATCAGAAAAAAATCGATGATTTTTTTAAAAAGTCCCACGCTAAAGAAGAGCCAGAGGGACTAAAAGAATATATTAGTGATTTGAACCAAGGTGTTGATCCAAGTAAACTAACTTTTGCAGATAGAATCGCAGGATTCTTTAAAAACTTAGTTGAGAAAGTTTCAGTATACTACCCTGGTAGGCAAAAAAAAGAAGATATTGAGGTAAAAACTTCTACATGGAGAAGAAAACTTCGCATCTTTTATAAAAGAGCAGCTAAAAAATTTGCTGATAAATTCAACTTTGAAGCAGGTGTAGACATCTTAGATGATACATCCGTTTTATATCGTCGAAATTTAGTAAACAAGAATATCTTACTCGTAACCAACTTTGTGTTTATCTTGTTTGCATTGATTGGAAACCAAAACCCAAATTACATTATAATTGCAATCTTTGCAATTTTGATGCTTGCTATAAATACATCATTAAAAAAGATTATTCATGAACAACCAAGAACACTATTGAAACAACAAATGGCCATGTATATTGGGAGTATCTATATTCTCTTTGGTAGTTTTGGAGTATATGTAAAATTACGATGGAGTTCTGTAGCTTTTTCAGTTAAAAACATCGTTGATAATCTTGGCTTAACA
>CAYYOU010000148.1:0-3748 GCA_964473425.1 uncultured Candidatus Izemoplasmatales bacterium
GTAAGGTTTTCTGAATATTCCCATAGTAAGTCTTGAAGTTCGACTGAATGAGATCTTTTTTTAGATTTTTCAGTTACAGGGTAACCATGTGCTCCCCATAATTTATCAGGACCATAGTATTCACCACTTTTTGCTTTTAGGTCCGTGCAAGCTCTAATACCAGGCAATGCTCCTTGAGGAGTTTCCATATTTATTTTGTTCATTATCCACTTAATTGGTTTAAAACTTAGAGACTTAGTATGTCTGCCTAGATTGGTACTTGTAATTCCTGGATGAGCAGTGAGTACTTTTATTTTTGAACCTTGTTCTTCAAGTCTTGATTTAAGACCATAAGTAAATAATAAGTTAGCTAGCTTAGATTGTGCATAAGCACGAGATTTACTATATTTCTTATTTTCTTCATACATAAATGTATCGGGTTTAAGGTTTCCAAATCGATGTGCAATACTTGCTATATTAACGATTCTAGAATCGTTCGTTTTATTTATGATTTTGAGTAAATTCATTGTTAAATAGAAATGACCAAAATGATTTACACCAATTTGTTTTTCAAATCCATTTTTTGTAGAACCATATGGAACTGTCATGATTCCAGCGTTGTTAAGAAGAATATCAACTTTATCATATTTTTCATTTATTGAATCAGTAAAATTTTGAATGGAATCAAAATCCATTAAATCTAGCAATATAATATCTAGTTTAGCTTCTGGATATTCTTTGATTATCTTGTTTTTTGCTTCGTTTGCTCGTTCTAAATTTCTGCAGCCCATTATTACTAATGCATTTGCTTTTGCGAAAGCTTTTGTTGCCTCATATCCAATTCCGCTATTTGCTCCAGTAACGACAATAATTTTTCCGTTTAAATTAGGCATCTTTTCTAAAGTCCATTTTTCTCTACTCATATTATTTCTCCTTTAGTTCTTTTGGTTTACATGTAGTATGCTCAATTGAATACATTATCCAAATAAATCCAATTATTACAAACAATAAAGCTATTATTTTCCAAATCATATTTCCTTGAGGAAATATGATTGGTGAAAAAGCAATTCCAACAGCACTGAAAAACGCTACTACACAACCAGTACAACCAAAAGTAAGAAGTCCAAAAATAAAAGTCAGAAATGGAATTGCATTGGATCCTTTTGGTTCAACTTTTGTAAGGTTGAAATTGATAATGCTAAAAGTTACCATAACAGCTGAAAGAGAAGCTATTAGAAAATTGATAAAAACATGAATTAAGACAATACTTAGTCCAAAATTCTCAATCATAACTATATAATTTGTATTTCCTTCGAAATCGAGGAAAATATATAATCCAAAGAAGAAAACAAATAATCCAATCAGTAAAAGGATATAGTTTACTCTTCTGGCTTCATTTTTAACTGCAAGTAACACATGAATCACCTCTGAAATATAATAACATTAATCAGGCTTTTTTAAAAAGAAAAAGCAATATTTACGCAACCGCTAGTTGAGTGAAATAATTATTTTAATGTGATATGATTGTTTATAATAAGATTTAAATTTTATAAATAAGTGGTATAATGTTTATAATTAGTAATTAAAGCGGGGTGGGAATATGCTGAAACTGGAAAATATATCTAAATATTATTATTCTGGTAACAATGTCGTATTAGCATTAAGGAAGATTGATCTAGAGTTTAGAAGTGGGGAATTTGTAGCAATAACTGGTAAAAGTGGAAGTGGGAAATCTACCTTACTAAATGTTTTAAGTGGTCTTGATACTTATGAAGATGGAAAGATGTATGTGAATGGTATTGATGTTTCTCACTATACTATAAAAGAACTTGAAGTATATAGAAAACAATATATTGGCTTCGTTTTTCAAGACTATAATATTATTGATAGTTATACAGTATTTCAAAATATAGAACTAGCATTAATTATCCAAGGATATGATAAAACAAAAAGAAAAGCACGAGTTCTAAAGCTTATTGAAAATGTTGGATTAACTAGTGTCATGAATCAAAAAGCTAGTGAATGTTCTGGTGGGGAAAAACAAAGAACAGTAATTGCTAGAGCACTTGCCAAAAACTGTAGTGTGATTGTTTGTGATGAACCAACAGGTAACTTAGATAATGAAGCAAGTAGGAACGTTTTAAAACTTCTTCATGATATAAGTGCTGATAAACTAGTTATCGTTGTAACTCATAATTATGAAGAATTAAAAGATTTTGCCACAAGAAAAGTAAGACTACATGATGGTGAAATAATTGAAGATAATTTGACAAAAAATGAATTTAGTTTAAATGAATCATTTACTGAAATAAAACCATATAAAACCAATCTTAGAGATATTCTAAAAATTGCACTTATTAATACGCTGTCAGTTCCAAAGAAGTCATTTTTTAGTGGTTTAATAATAACACTGATGATTTTATCATTCATTTTTGCATATGGATTAACTCTGAAAGAACAAAATACTTCACTTGTAGATGAATCAACTTTCTTTGAAAATGTTTTTCAAAGTAGAGTAGTTGTAAATAAAAGAGACGATTCGGCTTTTTCAGCTGATGAATTAGCAGATTTAGCAAAACTTGAATATGTTAGAGAAGTTGTAGATTATGATTTAGTATTTGATTCTACATACGTAAATGTAGTCTACAATCAAGAAACACAATTAGATGAATTTTATTTATATAAAGTTTTGCCAAGTGCTGGGTTAGATGAATTTGATTTGATAAGAGGTAGACTTCCGAAAAACAAGTATGAAATAGTCATTGGAGAAAATGATTTTTATGATGTAGATGATTATATCGAAATATCGAATGAATATATTATTAAGAAATTCCAAGGAATTAAAACTGATGAATATGTATTTAAGGTTGTTGGGGTAGTAAAACAATCTCTGACAATTGAAGATACAAAGAATGAGATTTACTTTCACTCAGATACATTGCTTGAAATGCGTCATACTGCATTTGCTGAAAACGCACAAAAGTTTTTAGTTATAGATAATTCTTATTCGTATGCAATTGTCAATGACATACGGATTGATAATTCTTTAGATGATGATAATGTATTGGCATATGACATGATGTTTTTTGATATATGTCGTGACTTGGGATATCGTAAAGAAGTAGTAGATGATTTTGATGCAGGGCTTTGTAGCTTTGATTATATTTCTTGGCGTGAGTTTGGAATCAATGTTTTCACAAGATATGAAAATCTTAACGAACCTGTAGATATAGTACTACGTAGTGTACCAATATATCCAAATGTTTTTGGTCAAGGAGTTTATGTAAATAGGAATACATACAATAAACTATTTGATGATGATGTATATCAACCTAGTGTAATAGTATATGATATGTTTGAAGCAAAACAAGTGAAAGAAGAATTAGAGGAAATGGGCTATAATGTATTCTATCCTAGTGGAGTAATAGACGAAGATGACGCATTATCCATAGTCGTAAGAAACTTGCAATTAACATTAACGCTTGGAATAACGGTTGTTGTTGTTTACTTTGTGGGATATTTTGTCATGAGGAATGTAATTGTAAGTAAGAAAAAAGATTACCTAATATATAGAAGTGTAGGGGCATCTAAAAAAACGATTAACAATGTTTTAGTTTTTGAAATTCTTTATTTGACATTAGTTTCATTTGTAATTGTAATTGGATTACTAATGATAAATGAGAATTTTAATACGGTAATACCTAGATTGCTTAGATATTTTAATTTATATAATTATATGTTTCGTTTAGTTATTTTTTTTGATTTATTT
>CAYYOU010000149.1:0-3747 GCA_964473425.1 uncultured Candidatus Izemoplasmatales bacterium
GAATATGTTCATTTGTTTCATGTTCGGGTGCAATAATAAAAATAAAGAGTTTGAAGTTATTTTTGTGGGACACAATATTTCAAGTTCATATATTATGGACTTAGTAGATTATATTAGTGGAAAAGACTTCTCAGTTAATGTTATAAGCAAGTCTGGAACTACTACAGAACCAGCAATTGCATTTAGATTGTTTAAAAAACTTCTTATTGAAAAATATGGTAAAGATGAAGCAAAACATAGAATTTATGCTACAACTGATAAAGAAAAAGGTGCTTTAAGATCTTTAGCTACTAAAGAAGGATACACTACTTTTGTTGTTCCTGATGATATTGGTGGGAGATATAGCGTTCTAACAAGTGTAGGATTGCTTCCTATCGCAGCAAGTGGAATTAACATAGAAGAGATTATGAATGGTGCAAAAGACGCCTATACAGAGTATTTAGACAACTCTATGGATAATGAAGCATATAAGTATGTTGTTATGAGAAATTTATTATACAGAAAAGGTAAAAAAATAGAAATATTGGTAAATTACGAGCCTTCTTTATTTTACCTTGGTGAATGGTGGAAACAATTATTTGGAGAAAGTGAAGGAAAGGATAATTTAGGAATATTCCCTTCAAGTGCTTCATTCAGTACAGATTTACATAGTTTAGGACAATACATTCAAGATGGAGAAAGACATTTATTTGAAACAGTCTTGGATGTACAAAAATCTAGAAGAGAATTAATTATCGAAAGTGATGATCTTAACTTAGATGGGTTAAACTATTTAACTGGAAAAACAGTGGATTATGTCAACAAAAAGGCATTTCTAGGAACATTGTTAGCACATACTGATGGAGGAGTTCCTAACATAATTATTGACATTCCTGAGATTAGTCCTTATAGTTTTGGTTATTTAGTTTACTTTTTTGAAAAAGCATGTGCAGTAAGTGGATATGTTTTAGGTGTAAATCCTTTTAATCAGCCAGGAGTGGAAGATTACAAAAAAAATATGTTTGCATTACTTGAAAAACCAGGATTTGAAGAGCTTACAAAAGAACTTAAAAAGCGTTTAAAATAAATGTAAAGCGATTCTTAATTGAATTGCTTTTCAAATTGAGTATATCGGACTTGAGGTGAGAAAGTGGCAAATAAAAAAGTTGTATTTGCAGAATTATTGTTAGTCGTTGTCACAATTATTTGGGGGTTAGGGTTTCCCATTACCAAAATTGCGGTAAATATGGGATATGGAGCTAGTACAATAATGGTTGGAAGGTTTGTTACAGCTAGTTTATTGTTGTCTGGTATTTATTACAAGAAATTAAAGTTCATAAATAAAAGCATAGTTAAGTATGGAATTATAGCTGGGGTATTTTTATTCTTTGGTTTTTACTTCCAAACACTGGGTAATGTTTATACTACGCCATCTAAAAATGGTTTTATAACTCAGTTAAATATAGTATTTGTTCCGTTTTTATACTACATATTTTTTAAGAAAAGAGTAGATAAATATAATGTAATAAGTGTTCTTGTAGCTGTATTAGGAATGTTTTTACTTAGTTTTGATAAAACTGGATTTTCTGGAATTAATGTTGGAGATATGTTCACATTTATTTGTGCTATTATGGTTGCGTTTCATGTTGTGACAGCTAGTTTTTTCCAAAAGAAGTATGATTTTGATCCTGCTTTGTTTGTTATCATAAATATATATACTTCAATGGTGCTTTCAGTTATATTTATGTTTATATTTGACACATTTCCTTCGATTGTATTATTTGATTTATGGCCATTACTTTTCTTGGGAGTATTAAATACTGCTTTTGGATTTTTAGTTCAAAGTTATGCCTTAAAAATAAGTTTACCAACGAGAGTAAGTCTAATAGTGGCTTTAGAGAGTGTTTTTGCGGCTTTAGGTTCAGTTTTAATTATAGGAGAGATATTGACTATTCAGGTTGTTATTGGAGGATTTTTAATAATTAGTGGAATTATGATTACAGAATTGAAACCATTTAAGAAAAACAGTCTAGAAAAGACATAACATCTTACTTGTTTTTTAATATTGATAGTTATATAATATAATGACAATTGTTGTTGGAGGTGTTTTTATGAATGACGTTTTATTAGAATGGATTGGGTATATTGCAAGCTCAATTGTACTAATTTCCTTATTGATGAGTTCTATAAAGAAATTAAGATGGATTAACTTAGTTGGAGCTCTGTTGTTTGGGGCTTATGGGTTTTTAATTGGTTCTTTGCCTACAGGGTTTATGAATTTAGGAATAGTAATTATTGATATTTACTACCTTTCTAAAATGTATTTATCTAAAGAATATTTAAGAGTTTTACCAATTGAAGGAGATACAAGTTATTTGAAGTATTTTTTGGATTATTATAAGAAAGACATTGAGAAATTTGTTGATATTAGTAGATTTGATATAAGTAAAGCAAAAATAAGGTTATATTTGCTTAGAAATATGAACCCAGCTGGTATATTTATATGTAATGAGTATGATAATCATACATTAGAAGTAGCTTTTGATTATGTGATTCCTATGTATAGGGATTTTAAAATAGGCTCATTTGTTTATGAAAAACAGAAACTTTATTTTTTAGGTAAAGGATATAATAGATTCGTTGTTTTTACTGAAAATGATGATCATATAAAGTATCTAAAAAGAATGGGATTTATCGAATCAAAGTTAAATGGAAAAAGAGGATACACAAAAGACATAAAATAAGAAGTTATCAATTTGATAACTTCTTATTATTTACTCAAATGCTTTGAAATGTAGCGTTTTACCAGTGCTTTTAACATCAATTGAGGTTACATCATAATAGCTTTCTCCATCGGCTTGATATATTTGAGGCGATGTAAAAGTTGCTTTTACGTTTTTCCCTTTTGTATGGAAAATGTATTTTTTAAATTTTAAGTGTTTTCCTGTATATATTGTTAGGAATATAAAAATTAAAAAGAATTTACTTATGGTATGAGCAACTAGTACATCTATATCTTCATCATGTATATTTGCATGAGGAGCCATTTTCATTCCACCACCAATATATTTACCATTATTTAAAGATACCAAGTAGGCTTTTTCGAACGTATGTTCTTTTCCATCAACATTTACTGTTAGAGGTTCAGGAATGTATTTAATTACAGCTTTAAATGTACTTTTTAAGTATCCTAAAAATCCTTTATTTTTGCCTTGGGCAATCAAGTATCCAACGTAACCATCTACTCCCATCCCAGCGCCATTAATGAAGTTAGTTGTTATTCCTGTATCTAGTTTTGCTTCCATGACATATTGAGGTTCTTTATCAGACCCTCTCAAGCTACGCATGAAGTCATTTCCAGACCCATTAGGTTTTAGATATATGTCTTGTGAAAACCCATAATTTACAGTCTCAGTCACAAATCTGTTGAGTGTTCCATCGCCACCAAGTAAAATTACTTTATCATATTCTTTTTTAGTATCTAAATATTCTTTAATATCTTGAATTTTTAGAATACTTTTCAAACGAAAGGGCGTTTTGTTTTTCTTATATTGTCTTACAAGTTTATTGGTTTGAATATTAGATTTATTATTTTTTGATAGTGGATTATAGAGTATTAAATCCATTAATAATCACTCCTTTTATTAAAATTATATCATATTGATTGTTTTATATAAATATATTTAGAGTTTATATGATATAATTTTTTATTCAATAGGAAATTCTAACTTGTCAAGTTATTATGTTAACCTAGGTTCATTGTTAAAA
>CAYYOU010000150.1:0-3720 GCA_964473425.1 uncultured Candidatus Izemoplasmatales bacterium
AATTCTTCATCAATTGTCATATCGTTTTTAGTTAAAGGATCTTTTAAATTAGGATCTAGTTCATTAAAGTTAGAAACACCATAAGGGCTTCCTAAATCGCCTTTTTTATCTTTTAAACTAAATTTCGAGATTGGTAACATATATACAACATCGACACCCATCTTATTAAGAAGTGGAAGTAGGGATAACATTTTAACAAATGATCCTGTTTCACTCATATCATAGATGTTTTTATCTTCAAGTTTCCCAGAGCGATCACTGTCCCATGCAGAACTAGTTCTAATCATCGTTGAATAAACAACGCTTTTTTTAATCCAGTCTCCACCTACATAAGATTTTGGATGGGTTACGTTTAATGATTTAGAAAGTGAATCTTGATAATCAAGATTCTCTTTTTTATTTGGTAATATGTAATCTTTAATTATTGAACTATAAAATTCATATGGATTAACAATGAGCTCGCGTGTTGGAGTTTTGATGAATTTGGACTTGTCATAATCAAAACAATTCCATAAATCTGGAATTGTGTAGTTATATACTGATGTACCTTTGTTCTTCTCTAATGTTGTTAGTAATTTCTCTAGCATTAAGTTCTTCATATTATCAACTCTCTTCAAATTATATTATATATTATATATATTAGAAATCAACTCTTATATTGAAACATGAAAACGCTACCGCAAGGTTGTATTATACTATGAAATACTGGTTAAAAGTAGTATAATAATCGTGACAAGAGGTGATTTGGTGAAAAAACCAGTAATATTAATAGTAATGGATGGGTTCGGAATTAGTGATCAAGTTGAGGGAAATGCTGTCAGAATGGCTGACACTCCTAATTTAGATTTATTGATGAAAGAATACCCAATTAATTATTTAAAAGCACACGGATTGAATGTGGGACTTCCAGAAGGACAAATGGGAAACAGTGAAGTAGGACATTTGAATTTGGGTGCAGGAAGAATTGTGTTTCAATCGTTAACTAAAATTAATAACTCCATAGAAGATGAATCATTCTTTGAAAACAAATCATATTTAAATGCGATTAAAAATGCACTTGATAATGACTCTAAATTACATGTTTTCGGATTGTTAAGTGATGGAGGAGTTCATTCTCATATTGAACACATAAAAGCATTATTAGATATGGGAAAAAAGCATGGAGTTAAAGAAACGTATTTTCATGCATTTTTAGACGGAAGAGATACACCTCCAAAATCTGGAGTATCTTATGTTGAAGAATTAGAAAAACATATGGCAACTATCAAACATGGTAAAATTGCTAGTGTTCATGGAAGATATTACGCAATGGACAGAGATAAGAACTGGGATAGAGTTCAACCTTCTTATGACATAATTTGCAATGCAAAAGGAAAACATTCACGCACTGCTAAAGAAGGAATACTTGCTTCTTACAAAGACGAAATAGTAGATGAATTTGTTTATCCGTTTAATGTTGTAAAAGAAGGTATAGTAACAAATAAAGATAGTATTATATTTGCAAATTTTAGACCTGATAGAGCAATTGAAATAGGTACAGCTATGTCAAATCCTACAAAATCAGGATTAGATTATAGTAAGGGACCAACAGATATTACATTTGTTTCGACAATGTCTTATAATCCTAGTGTACTAGGAGAAATTGCCTTTCCACTAGTGGAACTTAAAAACATGTTTGGTGATGTAGTTAGCACGGCTGGGCTTCATCAATTAAGAATTGCTGAAACTGAAAAGTATGCACATGTAACATTCTTCTTTGATGGTGGAATAGATAAAGAAATTAAAAATAGTGATAGAGCATTAATTAATTCTCCAAAAGTTGCTACTTATGATTTACAACCAGAAATGAGCGCTTATAAAGTAACTGATAGAGTATTAGATGAAATAGCTTTAAACAAACATGATGTTATTATTCTAAACTTCGCTAACTGTGATATGGTCGGTCATACAGGCGTTATACCCGCTGCAGTTAAAGCTGTTGAGGTAGTAGACGAATGTGTTGGAAAAGTAGTAGACGCTATTTTAGATAAGAATGGTGTAGCGGTTATTACCGCAGACCATGGGAATGCTGAAAAAATGGTAGATGAAAATGGAAACATCTTTACAGCACATACAATTAATAAAGTCCCACTAATTATTACAGATAAAAGCATTACTATTAGAGATAATGGTGTATTAGCTGATATTGCACCTACATTACTAGAATTTTTAGGAGTGAAGCAACCAGCTGAAATGACTGCTAAAAGCTTAATTATTAAGAAAGAGGAATAATCCTCTTTTTTTCTTTGAAAGTGTTTTCACTTTGAGAATATCATTTGTAAAGTAAACTAAATTAAACTATAATAACTATGTATGAGAATATTTATAATTTATATATAAAAGGAGATGTTTTTATTATGCCATACATTATTGATGTATACGCAAGAGAAGTATTAGATTCACGTGGTAACCCAACTGTTGAAGTTGAGGTATATACTGATTCTGGATCATTTGGGAGAGCGCTAGTACCTAGTGGGGCATCTACAGGTGAACATGAAGCTGTAGAATTAAGAGATGGAGTTAAATCTAGATATTTAGGTAAAGGTGTAGAAACTGCAGTTGACAATGTTAATGATATCATTACACCTGAAATTTTAGGAATGGATGTAACTCAACAAGTATTAATCGATCAAATTATGATTGAACTAGACGGAACTAAAAATAAAGCGAAACTAGGAGCTAACGCAATATTAGGTGTTAGTATGGCAGTAGCAAGAGCTGCAGCTGACTATGTAGGATTACCTTTATATTTATACTTAGGCGGATTTAACGCAAAAGAAATACCTACACCTATGATGAACATTATTAATGGTGGATCTCATGGAGACAACAATGTTGATTTCCAAGAATTTATGATTATGCCTGTTGGAGCTCCTACATTCAAAGAAGCTTTAAGAATGGGTGCAGAAGTATTCCATAGTTTAAAATCAGTTTTAAAAGGAAAAGGATATAACACTTCAGTTGGTGATGAAGGTGGATTTGCTCCGGACCTTAAAAGTAATGAAGAAGCTTTAGAAGTTATTATGGCTGCTATTAAAGGTGCTGGTTATGTACCTGGTAAAGACGTAATGCTTGCAATGGATGTTGCTAGTAGTGAATTCTATGATAAAGCAAAAGGTAAATATGTTCTTGAAGGAGAAGGCGGAAAAGAGCTTACTTCTAAAGACTTAGTTGATTTCTATGAAAAACTAGTTGATAAATACCCAATTATCTCAATTGAAGATGGACATGATGAAAATGACTGGGCTGGATGGAAATTAATGAATGACAGACTTGGTAAGAAAATTCAAATAGTTGGAGACGATCTATTCGTTACTAACACTGAAAGATTATCAAGAGGAATTAAAGAAGGTAGTGCAAACTCTATTTTAATTAAATTAAACCAAATTGGTACTTTAACTGAAACATTCCAAGCAATTGAAATGGCTAAAAAAGCTGGATACACTTGTGTTATCTCTCACCGTTCAGGTGAAACTGAAGATTCAATTATAGCTGATGTTGCAGTTGCAACTAATGCAGGACAAATCAAAACTGGTTCATTATCAAGAACTGATCGTATTGCTAAATACAATCAATTATTAAGAATTGAAGATGAACTTGGAGAAACTGCAGTTTATAATGGAATCAAATCATTTTATAATTTAGGTAAATAATTATCAAAAAAGGACTATTAAATTAGTC
>CAYYOU010000151.1:0-3696 GCA_964473425.1 uncultured Candidatus Izemoplasmatales bacterium
TCAATGTATTTTGAAATATATATAAAAATTAACTTTTCGTTTATATAAAGGTCTTAAGAGCAATAACGCCAATATAATTAGTCAAAATAAATTTAGTAAAATTTTCATTTTTTTACTAAATTTATTAGAAAAATCGATAAAAAAACACTAGCCAAAAGGTTTTAGCCAGCGTTTTGTAATTAAATATTTCTTAAATTGTTCCTCTTTTTATTAATTTTGTTGCAACATTTATTTGAATATTTACATCTCTTCCATTTATATTTTCCATAATTAAATCAACTGCTTTTTCTCCCATAAATTCTGTTGGTATTCTTAAAGTTGTTAGGGGTGGAAATGTATATAGTGCAGTGGGAATATCGTTGAATCCTACAATTGCAATATCTTCGGGTATACTTAGTTTTAACTCATGAATAGCTTTTATTGCTCCTATAGCAATTGAATCACTTGCAGCAAAAAAAGCTTTTGGTAATAATGAGTTTTTATGTGCTTCCATAACCATTTCATATCCGCTCATAGAACTGAATTGATCTACAAAAACAAATTTTGAATTATATATATTCTTATTGTTCATATATTCTTTGAAATATGTTTCTCTTGGATCTCCATTTATTCTATCTTTGTTTTTTATTAGTTCTTTTCCACCAAGGTAACCCACTTCAGTATAGCCTTTTTCAACAACAATATAATTCATTATTTTACGCATTGATTTTTCAAAATCTATTACAATACTGTCAAAATTTTCGTCTTGAGGTGAATAATCAACAAAAACAATATTGTCTGAAATAGTTTTAAAAGTCTTTGTTTCTTCTTCCGTAAATCTACCAACCGCAATTATTCCATCAATATCTGAATTAGTATCAATTTGATACTGGTTATCTCTTTTCGGTATTTTGATTACATTAATATTATATTTATTTGAAACTCTCTCAATACCTTGCCTAATTGATAAGTAGTATGGATCATCAATTTCTTGTACAACAGTATACCAGTAAGCTAATATAATATTTAATTTGGGTTTCATTTCCCTCTTTTTTCTTCGAGGAGTTTTATATTCTAGTTCTTCGACAATTTCAAATATTCTTCTTTTCTTCTCATCAGAAATTGATAAAGTATTATCAAAATTAATAGTTCTTGAAACGGTTGTTATAGATACTTTTGCTAATGCAGCTATTTCTTTCAAAGTTGCCATAAATATCACTCCTTCTAGAAAATAATACCATAAAATATATATATTGTGAAATAATGTTTTTTTTACTAAAAATTTATTTATACTAAAATGACAGCAATATAAGGCCGTCAAACATAGAAGATGTAGCCCTAAAACCAATTAAAAAAAGCCCACAAGGGTTTATTTAATTTCTATAACACTTACGCAAGATTTCTATTTTATAGTAAATCCCCGATCGTTATTTACAAGCCATGAACCTAATTTATTATACAATCTTTTAGGTAATAAGGAATCTGATGTTATCTCTTTGTTGAATATTTCTTTGTTTTGTATATGCTCAACAACTTTTGCATCAGATAAAGAAAGAAAACCAATTGCAAATAGATCATATCCTAATTTTTCACAGTTAGTTACATCTTCAAGTGATTCAATTCTTCCTACACCGATTATTGGCATTTTATTATTGATGCGTTGTTGTATTTTTTTTATGATAGGTTCTTTATCACTTTCATCTCTCATTGAAGTCTGACCATATTTACCTAATGAAATATGTAAATAATCAATGTCTTTAGAAGATAGTTTATCCACTAAATATAAAGTATCATCAAGTGTTATACCTGGGTCTTCTAATTCTTCAGGACTAAAGCGATACCCAATAATAAATTCTTTAGAAGCAAGTTCTCTTTTTATGTTTATAACTCGATCAACAAGTTCTATTATAAATCGCAGTCTTTTTTCTCTACTCCCTCCAAATTCATCATCACGATGATTTGAATTTGGGCTAAAGAATTGTTGAAGTAAATAGGTATTTGCTCCATGTAATTCAATACCATCAAAGCCTGCTCTTATTGCTAATTTAGTAGCGTTTGTAAAATAATCTAATACATCATATACTTCACTATTTTTAAGTTCTCTAGGAGTAGCGCAATATTCTCTGTTAGCTTTAACAGCTGAAGCACTTACGATTTCTTGATTTGAATATAAGTTTGGTTGGTTCATTCTTCCTCCATGATGTAATTGAACAACAGCTTTAGCACCTTCTTTTTTTATTGAAGTCGCTAATCTTTTCATTGAATCTAAATATCTTTCATCTCTGATTGAAATTTGGTTTTCAAATGCTTGAGCATTTTTACTTACAGCAGTAGCTGCAGTAATAACCATGCCAAACTGTTTTGCTCTTGAGTTATAGTATATTTCTTCATCGTCACTCAGCGTTAAATCATCATTGGACGAATAAGTTGTCATTGGAGCAAGCACAAATTTATTTTTCAATGTAGCCCCATTTAAAAATGTATATTCCTGAAAAGGATTATTCATAATTGTCACCTCTTTCTCTAATATTATAATATATCTAAATTTAAAAAAGTGATTTAAGACACTAATATTTTACCTTTGCAAAGTGAATATATATATTTCCTTAAAATATGTTGATAAGTGTATTGAGAAAATAAATTCCAATCACAAAAACTATAGTGAAAAAAGGTACTAGCAAAAGGAACTTCATTTTGTGTGTTTTATGATGAAATAGCTTCATACCAATAAATGAACCAAGTCCCCCGCCTATAAGTGAAAATATCAATAAAATACTTTCTCTTATTCTCCATTTATTCTTAACTGCTCTTCTTTTATCTACTCCAAACATAACCAAAGCTAATACATTAATAACAATTAAGTACACAATAAATATTTCCATATTGATCTCCTTGTTCTTGAAAATTTACATTTTTATTATCTGATTAAATTACTTGATTAGATCTCTAATATTTCTCATTTCTTTTGTTTGATCAGTATACCAATTTGAAGCAAAAACTCGATATATTTTCCAGTTTCTTGCTCTTAGATATTTCTCTTGGTGTACCATATCTCTTCTTGAATTTGTGGTTTTCACCTCATCTACATCACAAATAATTCCTAGTTTATAAGATAAGGTTTCGTTATCATATACTGCCAAGTTAATACTGTATCTACCGATACCAATAGAAGTTTTAACTGTATAGTTATTTCTCTCCAGTCTTTGTTTAATATCTTGTACTAAATCAGACAAGTTTTCTTCGTTACTATTTTTGCCTTCAGTGTGTAATTGATTCAATACTTCTCTTGCCAAGTCTGGTTTACTATTTGAGATGTAATAACAATATCGCATGTAATCTTTAAGCAGTTTTGGCCCAGTGCTTTTTAAGTCTTCCACTTTTAATTCTTCTGGGAACAATGAAGAAACAAAATAGATTTTTTGTTTAGCTCTACTGATTGCGACATTTAAACGGTTTTGTCCACCATCATTATTAAGCCAACCAAATCTTCTTCTTACGAAACCATCAACATCTCTTCCGTATCCCATTGAGAAAACAATAATATCTCTTTCATCTCCTTGGACATTTTCGATATTTTTGACAAACAGACTTTTATCTTCCCCATCTTCAGTTCTATAGAGTTCTCTTTCAAATTGTTTTTGATATGTTCCTCGTTTAAATAACTCTTCATCAATTTGATTTTCAATCAAATCTCTTTGAGTACTATTAAATGTTATA
>CAYYOU010000152.1:0-3683 GCA_964473425.1 uncultured Candidatus Izemoplasmatales bacterium
AATGTAAGTGCTGCTAGGGAGACAGTTAAGCTGCTTAACAATGTCTATCCATTGAGAAAGTGTGTTAAACTACCAAAACAAGAATGTTTATATTATCACATGGGACAATGTCTTGCTCCTTGTATAAAACAAGTATCAAAAGCAGAGTATGAAGAAATAATAATTGGTATAAGAAAATTCCTAAAAGGGGATATTAAAGAAGTAATTAACAACTTAGAGAAAAAAATGCTTGTAGCAAGTGAAAAACTTGAGTATGAGAAAGCGTTGGAATATAAAAATACAATAACTAATATTAAGACTACTACTTTTAAACAAAAAATTAATCTCAATGATTTAAAGGACAGAGATATTATTGGATATTATTTCAATGAGTATTTGATATCTATTGAGATATTCTTTATTCGAAATGGAAAGATATCAGCTAGACATCAGTCTATGTTTGAATATTATTCTGACCCACAAAAATCTATTGAAGATTATATCGCCCAATTTTATGAAAAAAATATAGTTCCAAAAGAAATCTTTGTACCCTCTGACTTGAATGTAGATACTCTTGAAGATTTTCTAAAGACAAAGATATCTAAACCTAAAAAAGGCGATAAGTATAAACTTCTGAGTCTAGCAATTATCAATGCAAAAGAAGCATTAATACAAAAAACAGAGATTGTTAAAAGAGAACTTGATAGAACAATTCTATCTGTTGACCGTTTAGGAGAACTCCTAAAAATTAATTCACCATATGTAATAGAAGCTTTCGATAATTCTAATCTATTTGGAGAACATGCTGTCAGTAGCATGGTTGTATTTGTGAATGGAAAACCATCAAAAAAAGATTATCGAAAATACAAGATAAAGTCACTTGATAATAAAGCATCAGACTATCATACTATGAAAGAAGTTCTATATCGTAGGTATTACAAGGTCTTAATTGATGACTTAAGACGTCCTGATCTGATTTTGGTAGATGGAGGGAGTCAACAAGTAAACGCTGCTAAAGAGGTTCTAAATGGCCTTGAAATGAATATTCCAATAGCTGGATTAGTAAAGGGTAATAAACATCAAACTGATCACTTGCTGACAGAAAATCTTGAAATAATATTAATGTCTAGAACTTCAAATGTATTTCATCTGTTGACAAGGATTCAGGATGAAGCGCATAGGTTTGCTGTTAATTACCACAGACAAGTTAGAAGTAAAGGTATATTTAATTCAATTCTTGATGACATAAAAAATGTTGGCCCAAAAACTAAAGAAAAACTACTAAACAAATATAAATCTGTTAATTTGATCAAACTTGCATCGATTGAAGAATTAATTGATTTAGGAATATCAAAAAATGCTGCATTAAATTTAATTGAAAAGCTTAAAGAAGACTAAATTTGTGCTATAATATGATAGGTGATTAAATGGAAAAAATTATAAGCGGAAGAATTTTATGTATAAATGAAGAAGATAGAATGATATCACTTAAAGTAAAAAACCAGGTGATGTATTTTTACTTACAAAGATCTATGTTAAACAAGATTGGAAAATATTTATCAATATCAAGATTTATACAATTTGTAATAAACGACGAAAAAAGAGTTTATAAAGGTAGAAAAGTCTCAAATGTTGATTATGTTCTTAAAATAATGGAAATTCGTTATAGAAAAAACATTATATTTTATGATTTATCAAATATAAAAAATGGAACCAAAGACCTAATTAACAGCTTAGATGCAAAGATGTTTCTTGATTTAGAAATGTCTATGCATCCGTATAAACCAGATAAGAAGTTTACACAAGAAATCATACAAGTTGGTATATATCTAGTAGACAAAGATGATAAGTTAATTGAAGAATATTGCAAAATTATTAAGCCAAACCTACATCCAAAACTTACAAAAAGAACGCTTAAATTTTTGGAGATATCGCAAAATGAAGCCGACAATGGTATATATTTCAATGAATTCTATATCTATTTTAAGCAATTGGTTGAAAAATATGCACCAGCTATCATTGTTTGGGGAAGAAATGACTTCTTAGCTTTAAGAGATTCATATAAGATTAATGGGCTTCCGTCGCTAAGGAAAAGGACTCGTTACATTAATTTGCTTAAATTACATAAGAATTATTTTAACTTGAAAAATGATCTTGGATTGTTTAATGCGCTTAATTTGTACACAAATGACAATGATAAGCAGTTACATGATGCTCTAGAGGACGCAAAAGCCACTTCGGAAATTTTTTATGGATTTAGACGTGTTTTGAATAGTGAACTCTTAGTAAACCTTGACCGATATAAATAAAAACTTTTATCTTCAGTAAAATTATGGTATAATTTTACTGAAGATTTTTATATGAGGTGATTGGATGGCAACTTTAAAAGATATAGCTGATAAATTAGGAGTTTCAATTACAACAGTGTCTAGAGTTTTGAATCATGATAAGACATTAAGTGTAAGTGATTCTCTAAGAAAAAAGATTCTTGATAGAGCAATTAAAATCAATTATAAAACACCGAGGAATAGACCAAGGTTACAAACTAATTCCAAATACAAAATAGCTATTGTAAATTGGTATAATGCAGCTGAAGAAATTGATGATCCATATTACATGCAAATTAGAAGAGGAATACAACACTTGGCTCTCAAATCAAGTACAGATACAGTGCTTTTTTATAAGAATGATATTAAAAGTATCGAAGGTAATTCAACTGTCTTTGACGGTATAATTTGTATTGGAAAATTCACTTCTGAACAAGTAGATGTACTGCGAAGGGTATCTAAAAATATTGTGTTTGTTGATTCGAGTCCAGATGAGGACTTATACGATAGTATAGTTATTGACTTTAACCACGCCGTTAAGAGTGTACTTTCTACACTAATTACTAAGAAATATAAGAAAATAGGATATATTGGTGGTGTTGAATATATTGGAGGTAATATTAGATTAGGAGAGAGACGAGAATTAGTTTTTAGAGACTATCTTTTCCAAAGAAATATGTTGCTAACTAAATTTATTCATGTTGGTTCATTTACAAGCAAATCTGGTTATCTTTTAATGAAAGAAGCACTATCTAAAAAAGAGATTGCAGAAGTATATTTTTGTGCTAATGACTCAATTGCATTAGGAGCATTAAGAGCTATTAATGAAGTGGGCTTATCTGTTCCAAAAGATGTTGGAATAGTTGGGTTTAATGATAACCCTACATCTAGTTATACTTCACCTCCATTAACGACTGTTCATGTCCATACTGAGTTCATGGGAGAACAGTCTCTCAGATCTTTAGTTGAAAAAATTGAAGGAAGAATTCTTCCAGTTAAAAAAATTATACCAACAAAAATTATAATTAGGGAAACTTTAAAGTAAAATTTTACTAAAAGGAGTAATACTATGAAAATTAAAAATATTGCAAAAAAACACAAAGCATTATTAGGAGATGACTTTCAAGTTTACTTCACTCCAGGTAGAGTCAATTTGATTGGTGAACATGTAGATTATCAAGGAGGGTTTGTTCTTCCTGTTGGAATAGATTTGGGAACTTACGCTTTTGTATCTAAAAGAAACGATTGTCTCTTTCATGTACTTTCTGAAAACTTTATTAATTTTGGAACTAAAATTATTTCTATTGGTGATCTTGAAAATCATGAACTTGATGAATTAGAAAAATATGAGTATCAAGATGCAGAAGATAATGAATT
>CAYYOU010000153.1:0-3680 GCA_964473425.1 uncultured Candidatus Izemoplasmatales bacterium
CCTATTAATGATATTTATGTCTCATAACTTCAATTCGAAAATCTTTGAAAAGTCAGTGATTAGTTCACTGAAAGCAGAGTAGGTGAGATAGATGATTAAACTAAATAATTTAAATAAATATTTTAATAAAAATAGAAGTAATGAAAATCATGTAATAAAGAATATATCACTTGAGTTCCCTGAAAGTGGACTAGTTGTATTTTTAGGAGCTTCAGGGAGTGGTAAGACTACTTTGTTAAATGTGATAAGTGGTATGGATAGTTTTAACAATGGTGAAATTACTATTGACGATGTTGTAATGTCGAAGTATGATGCAAAAAAATGGGACATAGTTAGAAATGATTATATTGGATATATCTTTCAAAATTACAACTTATTAAAAGACCTAACTGTTCAAGACAATATTGAACTAGTACTTAGAATAAATGGTATTACAGATGAAGAAGAAATAAAGAAGAGAGTAGATTATCTACTCAAAGAAGTTGGAATGATCAATTACAATAATAGAAGAGCAGATCAACTAAGTGGAGGGCAACAACAACGTGTTGCTTTTGCTAGGGCATTAGTTAAAAATCCTAAAGTTATTATTGCTGATGAACCAACAGGAAATTTAGATAGTAAAACTACTATTGAAATAATGAATATTATTAAACAAATATCTAAAGATAAACTTGTAATAATGGTAACGCATGAACAAGACCTTGCTGAATTTTATGCTGATAGAATAATCGAAATATCAAATGGATCTGTTATAAGTGATGAACAAAATAAATATGCTGGTAATTTATCAGTTATTCAAGAACAAATTATTTTCTTAAAAGATTTAAGTAAAAGTAGTTTGGTTAGTGAAGATGTTGATTTACTTGTTTATTCTGATGAACAAGGCAAGAAATTTGATAAAATCGGTGTTCAATTTATTAAAAGAAATGAAACATTATATATTAAAGTAAACTCAACAGATTATAAAAGAATTAAGTATATTGATAATGAATCTGAAATTGAGTTAGTTGATTCTCATTTTAAAGCTCCTGAAATAGAAGATTCTTCATTTGATTTCGGAAGTGAAATAGTAGAATCAAATGATGCTAAAAAACGAGGAGTAATCACGATAAAGGATTCATTTAAATATGCTCTTCGTAAAATGAGTAGTACTAACGCTGGTGGAAAAATGCTCTACGTCGTTCTTGGCTTAGTTGGAGTGGTAATTAGTATTAGTATAGGATTAATTGGGCATATCACTAATGTAGATGATTCTCAATTTGTTAATATCTCAAGAAACTATATTAGAATATATACTGAGAGTATTTCCTTTGACGAAACACTTGCTTTTGAAGAATATGATTTTATAAGAGAAATCTCATTAATTGATGATTTGGAAACATTTAATATTGAAACAGAGTTATTTTATGAGATTAATGGTTCTATTGAAGTGGAAGCACATCCCACTGAATTATCATTATTAGATCCTAATAAGATTATTTATGGAGAGTATCCAGGGGATTCTTATGGAGTTGTTATTGATTATACAATTGCGGATCGACTTATCAAGGATTATTCACATAGAGGAATTGAAAGTTATAAAGATATTATGGATTGTTCATTCAAACTTCAATCAAGTGGAGTTGACTTTGATGTTAGTGATGAAGCAAGTTTGACTTTTCCAATTGTTGGAATCGCAAACGATAGTTCTCCAACAGTTTGGATGAAACCAGAATTAATTTACTCATTAGTTGTTTCTTCAATGATCGATCCAGATATTCTTGGTGATGGATTTGAATTGACTACAGGAGAAATGCCTGATAAACCAAAAGAATTGTTAATGAATGTTAATAGTCCATATATAAGAGACAATGGAGTACCAAGTAATGTTGGTATTGAAACAGGGAGATATGAGGTTGAAGGTACATATTCTTATTTTGATAATGGCAAATCATATGATAGTAGTTTGTTATATATATCTAGTCTTGAATATATGCAAAGAGAGTATTTTAATACACAGTTCTTCATATTTGTTAATTTCTCATTTTTAGCATACGTTGATGATCCTGAATTTGCTATAAAAGCACTTGAAGAACTTGGTATAGAAGCGAAAAGTGATTATTTAGATGACTATGATAGATATCAAACATTTGAGTTTGAACAAAATGCAGCATTTTACATATTCGCAATAGTTGGGGTTGTTACTTCAGCAATTAGTATTTATTTCATTATGAGAAGTAGTTTGATATCTAGAATATACGAAGTAAGTGTATATAGATCACTTGGAGCAACTAAAAATAATATTCGTAAGATGTTTATTGTGGAAGTAGTCCTTACTACAACAATAAGCAGTGTTATTGGTTATTTTGCAATGATAATTTTACTGCTTAGAGCTCAAAGCCAAGTAGTAGAATATATTGAGTTAGTTAGGTACCCAATACTATTAACATTAGGAGGGGTTTTAGGCATTTATATTATCAATACATTCTTTGGGTTACTACCGATTAACCTATTGTTAAGAAAGACTCCAGCTGCTATCCTTTCAAAATATGATTTATAATAGAATAAGCCACTTATATTTAGTGGCTTATTCTTGTTTATTAATATTATTATGTTAAAATATATTTTGTATTTAAATTAAGAAAATAGGTGAAACCATGGAATTACTTAAAAACGATTTAAAGAAATTACCTGTACTCTTTATTGGATTCATCTTTCTATCTTTTGGAATAGTATTAACTAAAAGATCAGATTTAGGAATGGATGCTTGGGGAATCTTCCATCAAGGATTGTCAGTAAAACTTGGTATATCATTTGGACTTATAATAATTTACTTTGGATTAATAGTGTTAGTGTTGAGTATTTTGTTTTTGAAAACAAAAATAGGAATAGCAACAATACTGAATGTTTTAATAGTTGGATTAATAATCAATTTTTTTGATAACTTAATTACCTATATTCCAGATACAACTCTTGAGAAAGTATTAGTAATTGTTGTAGGGCTTGTAACACTATCATTTGGCAGAAGCCTCTACATTAGTTCAAGACTTGGAGCTGGGCCTAGAGACGGTATATTTGTAGGACTTAGTAGAATTACAAAAATAGATGTTAAATATGTCAAACCAGCTATTGAATTTACAGTTCTTATTATAGGAGTATTACTTGGGGGAACATTTGGATTTGGAACGATTTTTTTAATAATTACATCAGGATATCTCGTTCAATATTTCTTTAAATTACTGAATTTTGATCCTAAAACTTCTTCACAAAGTAGGTTAATTGATTATTTACCACAAGTAAAAAAAGGAACAATTTAAATGTTCCTTTTTTGTTTGTAAATTTTTATATTGACTAAAACGTAGCAATTAAATCGGTATAATCGATTGTTAAGATACCTATTTCAATATAATGAAGTGAACACTCCTCCACTTAATTGAGTAACTCAATTTGAAGAAGGGGCTTCTTAGGTTGTGCGAGCTACTGCTCGCAAGATTACTAAGCTAACAAGGCTGTCCCAGCCTCTATTGTATTTGTTAACCAAGACATCATACCTTTTGTAGCGATATTAATCGCTGCGTTATGATCTCTATCTATGACATTACCACTATCCTCACATTTGTATGACAAGTAGTTTACAAATTTGTTATAACTTATGTCTGATACTTGTTTGCTAAAATATTTTGTTTTCATCATTTCAACTA
>CAYYOU010000154.1:0-3677 GCA_964473425.1 uncultured Candidatus Izemoplasmatales bacterium
AAACTTGCAATTCCTTGTCCTCTATTTACATAGAATGCCCATAGTGGAATTCCTCTTTTTCCAGCAAGTCCAGGCAAGAAACTTGAAAAAGTTTTTTTCTTATCATAGTTCTCAATTACAAACTCTTTATTTTCAAAATAATAGTCTCTCATAATTCACACCTCTGTACATAAAATTTTTTCATCTCTTAATATTTTTTTCAAAATATCTTACAAAAAAAGTGACATACCACAACACAATATTGTGAATTTTTCACTAATGTAGCCCTCTAGCGAAAAAATAAAATGTATTACTATGTAATAATATTCACTAAAACGATTTCGTAATTTAATTATACAATATATGTAAGCGTTTAACAATAGCGTTTTCGTTTTTTTTAAAATTAGGTTATATTTTATAAATAAAATTCATAAAAGAAAAAGGAATTCAAATTGAATTCCTTTTAAAAATTATTGATACATTATCCAATAGAGCCTTCCATTTCAAGTTTTATCAATTGATTTAACTCAACAGCATATTCCATTGGAAGTTCTTTTGCAAATGGTTCTATAAAGCCCATTATAATCATTTCTGTTGCTTGTTCTTTTGATAAACCTCTACTCATTAAGTAAAATAATTGTTCCTCACTTACTTTTGAAACTGAGGCTTCATGTTGAACTTGAGCTTGGTTGTTTTTTACTATGTTATATGGCAATGTGTCTGATGTTGAAATGTCATCTAATATAATTGTGTCACACTCAACATTACTCTTAGCTCCAATTGCTTTTTTATCATGTCTTATTAATCCTCGATAATTCACTTTTCCACCTTTAGCACTCATTGATTTACTAATGATTTTTGAAGTAGTATTTTTCCCAATATGGATCATTTTTGCTCCAGTATCTTGGACCATTCCTTCGCCAGCAAAGGCAATCGAAATTGTTGTTCCTTTTGCACGGTCTCCTTTTAAAATACAAGAAGGATATTTCATGTTAATTTTCGAACCAATGTTACCATCAATCCATTCCATATGACCATCTTCTTCAACCAAAGCTCTTTTAGTAACTAAGTTGATTATATTATTTGCCCAGTTTTGAACTGTTGAATAACGACAATGCCCACCTTTTTTAACAAATATTTCAACGATTGCAGCATGCAAACTTGATTTTGTATATACTGGCGCAGTACATCCCTCAACGTAATTAACAAATGCACCCTCATCAACAATAATCAATGTTCTTTCAAACTGCCCCATTTGTTCACTATTAATTCTGAAGTATGATTGAAGAGGTTTTTCAACTCTTACTCCTGGTGGAACATAAATAAACGATCCCCCGCTCCATACAGCACTATTTAAAGCAGCTTATTTATTATCGCGATATGGTACAACTTTAGAAAAATACTCTTTAAATAACTCAGGTCTTTCTCTTAAAGCAGTATCAGTGTCAGTGAAATATACTCCTAAATCTTCTAATTCTTTTATCGTAGAATGATATACAACCTCACTATCAAACTGTGTAGAAACACCAGCTAAGAACTTTTGTTCAGCTTCAGGTATTCCAAGCTTTTCAAACGTGTCTTTTATTTCTTCTGGCACATCATCCCAGCTAGATTCAGATCTCTCTGAAGGTTTAACATAGTATGTAATTTGATCAAAATCTATTTCTGATAAATCTGGTCCCCATGTAGGATTTGGCATTGAAGCAAATTTATGATAACTCTTCACTCTAAAATCTGTCATCCACTCTGGTTCGCCTTTTATTTTAGATATTTCTCTTACAACTTCTTCATTTATCCCTTTACCAGTATCTAAGATACTTGTAGTTTCAGTTTTAAATCCAAATTTATAGTCCCCGATTATATCTTTTATCTCTTCTTTTGTTTTGTCGCTCATAAGATATCACTCGCTTTCTTCTATCGTTCCTTCAAATGCTTTCCATGCAATGGAAGCACATTTTATTCTTGCTGGAAACTTTCTAACTCCTTTATACACAATTGCTTCTTCTAAATCAACACTCTCGTCATATTCTTTGTTCGTAAGCATATTGATATATGTTTCAGAAATTTTCTTTGCGTCTTCTTTATTTTTACCTATTAAGGTTTCACTCATAACTGAAGCACTACTACAACAAATGCTGCATCCTGTTCCATCATGTCTTATATCTTTTACTACACCATTTTCAATTTTAGATTGTACGGTAATGTCATCACCACATGTAGGGTTCTTTATATGAATTGTTTTATATCCTGGATCATTTATAAGACCCTTATTTCTTGGATTTTTATAGTGATCCATAATAACTTGACGATATAGAAGTTCTAAATCTTTCATTTCATTTCCCCCTAAAATCCAACACTCTTAAAAAAATCACGAGCACCTTTAACTGATTCTACAAATTTATCACAATCTTCAATCGTATTATATAGATAAAACGATACTCTAAGCGTTGCGACAACTTTTAACCATTTAATAATCAATTGAGCACAATGATGCCCTGCTCTCATGCAAATATTGTCTCCATCAAAGAATGTTACTGCGTCATGCGGATGTACTCCTTCTATATTAAAAGCAATTATTCCTGTATCTGCATTTTTATTATATATAACGATATCTTCAATTTCTTCCAGTTTTTTAACTGTATAATCTTTTAATTCTAATTCATGTTTCGCAATATTATCTAGTCCAACTTCTTGTAAATAGTCAATTGCTGCGCCTAGTCCTATTGCACCTGCAATAATTGGAGTTCCAGTTTCAAATTTATAAGGAACTTCTTTCCAAGATGCATCATACAAATTTACATTATCATTCATGTCTCCACCAAATTCAATTGGTGGCATTTCGTCTAAGAGTTTTCTCTTACCATATAAAACACCTATCCCAGTTGGACCAAGCATCTTATGTCCAGAAAACGCTAAGAAATCACAATCAATATCTTTTACATCAATTGCAATATGTGGTGCAGCTTGAGCTGCGTCAACACTAACAAGTGCTCCTGCCTCATGTGATAATCTGATAATTTCTTTTATTGGAGAGATATAACCCATTACATTTGAAATGTAATTTAGGGCTACTATCTTTGTATTTTTATTTAATACTTTTTTGAAGTTTTCTATTGTAATTCTTCCCTCAATATCTAGAGGAACATAAACTAATTTAGCTTTTGTAATGTTACTGACATTTTGCCAAGGTAAAACTTGTGAATGATGTTCTAACTCACTTACAATTATTTCATCAACACTTGTTAAGTTATTTAGACCATAGCTTGTAGCAACCAAATTTAAAGCACTACTTGCTCCTCTAGTAAAGATTATTTCAGAGAAATCAGCATTAATAAACTCACTGACTTTTCTTCTAGAATCTTCATACAGTTCTGTGGCTATATAACTTAAATTGTAAACACCACGGTGTACATTAACACTATATTTTTCATAGTATTCGTCTAGCTTCTTAATTACTTGAATCGGTTTTAAACTTGACGCTGCTGTATCTAAATACACTAGCGTTTCATCATTTAAAACTGGAAAATCTTTCTTTAAGATATACGGATCCATAATTTCCACCTACAATGTTTTTTTCTCTACACTCTTAACAAAATCTTCAATTAATTCTTTTGTTGATAAAAGTTCAGTTACAGGACTTAAAAATCCAGAAATTATTAACTTTTCAGCATTTTTCAAAGTAAGACCTCTACTCATTA
>CAYYOU010000155.1:0-3637 GCA_964473425.1 uncultured Candidatus Izemoplasmatales bacterium
GGAACCTGATTTTAGTTTTAACCTACTAGATCGCTTCTTACTACTCATTGAACATGAGAACATTACACCTATTATAGTAATGACTAAAACGGATCTTATGCACAGTATAGAGCTTACGGAATTAAAAGAACAAATGAAATATTATGAAAAGTTCTATAGAGTAATATATACTAGTACAGTTGACTTAAGTGGTACTGAAGAATTTAAAGATTTATTTAAAGACAAGATCAATATCTTTGCTGGACAAACAGGTGCTGGTAAATCTAGTTTACTGAATGTATTAGACGTTAGTTTAAAACTTAAGACAGATATAATATCAAAAGCTCTTGGTAGAGGTAAACATACCACAAGACATTCAGAAATGTATGAGATGTTTGGAGGACTTGTAGCTGATACTCCTGGATTCTCAAAATTAGATTTTTTTGATATTAAAGAAGAGAATGTACCTGACTGTTTCGTTGATTTCTTTGAGCTATCAAATGAATGTAAATTCAGAGGATGTAAACATTTAGATGAACCTAAATGCAATGTTAAAAAACAACTAGAAGAAGGCAATGTATTACCTTCGAGATATCGTAATTATAAACTAATAATAGAAGAAATAAAAAATCAAAAACCAATGTATAGGAAGTGATTTTATGATAATTGCACCTTCAATATTATCTGCTGATTTTGGTAACTTAGAACGATCTATTGAAACAGTTAAATCAGCACAATGGTTACATGTGGACGTTATGGATGGACATTTTGTACCCAACATTTCAATTGGACCAGTTGTTATCAAGGGTCTACGAACTTATACTGATCAAATTCTAGATACTCATCTTATGATAAGTGATCCTGCAAAATATGCTTTAGATTTTATTAAAGCAGGAAGCGATAGAATTACTTTCCATATTGAAGCAACTAGTGACCCTATGGCTGTAATAAAATTGATAAGAGAACATGGAGCAAAAGTAGGTCTGTCTTTAAAACCTAATACAAAGATAAGTGCAATATCTAATCTAATACCTTTTATTGATCAAGTATTAGTTATGAGTGTTGAACCAGGTTTTGGTGGACAAGAATTTATGACAAATAGTCTAGATAAAATAAGAGAACTTGATACCTTAAGAAAAAAACTTAATATACATTTACTGATTGTAGTAGATGGAGGGATTAATGAAAAAACAGCCGCTCTATGTAAAGAAAATGGTGCAGATGTTCTTGTGGCAGGTTCATATATTTTCAAAAGTGACGATCCATTCGCTAGAATGGAGCAGTTAAAATGATTGTTAAAATATTTGCCGGACCACTAAATTATGATTTGCAAAAAGTATATAAAAAAGACCATGAAGAATTCATAATTGGAGTAGACCAAGGTGCTTTTTTTCTAATGCAAAACAAAATGAAAATCGATCTAGCAATAGGAGATTTTGATAGCGTCACAGAACCACAATTATTAGAAATTCAAGAATATGCAGGTGAAACAAAAAAATATAGAAGTAAAAAAGATTACACTGATTTATACTTGGCTGTAGAAGAAGTATTGGAAATGACATATCACCAGATTATTATTTATGGAGCAATAGGCGGAAGATTTGATCATAGTTTCGCAAACCTTAGCTTACTAAGACTTGGGAGTGTCTCGATTATAACAGAAGATGTTCAAATGTATGCTCTTCATCCTGGAAGACATCGAATCAAAAACAAACACAAATATATTTCCTTCTTCGCTATGGAAGATGTAGAGGGATTATCAATAAGTGGATTTCTTTATGAAAAGGAAAAGTTTAATCTTTATATGGATGACCCACTTTGTATATCTAACGAAGGTGAAGGAATTGTGAATTTTAAAGAAGGATTGTTACTAGTAATCCATCAAAATGAAAAATAAAAAAAGCTCTCGTTATTGAAAATGAGAACTTTTATTTTGCAAAAAAGAAGTATAATTTGAATGCATTTCATAAAAAAAGCCGATATAATCGGCTAATAGTAGTATGTTTAAGCGCGTTTTACAAGTCCACTTCTTAAGGCTCTAGTAGAAACTAAAACTCTTTTGATTGTTCCATCTTCTTCAATTATTCTTACCTTTTGAAGGTTCGCTTTCCATTTTCTTCGGGTAGTGTGAAGTGAGTGTGATCTATTATTCCCGCTCATTCCTTTTTTTCCTGTTGCATAACATTCTCTTGACATAGTTATTCCTCCAATCTGTTAGAATTTCAAGCACGTATAATTTTACCATATTATTTACAAAATGCAAGAGTAAAAACAACTTTTTTTAAAAAAGCATATATTTATTATATATTAAGCATCTAAGTTACAATTAAGGTATATAATATGTATAGAAAGCAAGTGATATAGATGGTTTCATTTTACAATGTGTTTATGTATCCTCTTGAAAAAATGGGGATTAAAAAAGCTCGAAAAGAACTAGTGCCAAGAGCTAAGAAGAAGATTTTAGAAATCGGATCTGGAACTGGCGCAAATTTAAGGTACTATCGCTTTTCTGATATTCAAGAACTGACTCTTTCAGACAATACATTAAGCGTACCGCTAATAAATCTACATAGGAGACATAGTGAGAAGTTTGATTTAGTTCAACTAGACGTTCAAGAATTACCATTTGCTGATAACTCTTTTGATTTTGTTATTCATACACTAGTTTTTTGTAGTGTAACTGACGTAGATAAAGGGTTAAAAGAAATTAAGAGAGTGTTAAAATGTGATGGAGAATTACTCTTTATAGAACATGTCTTACCATCTAAAAAACCATTAAAATCAGTCTTCTCTTTTATAAATCCTGCTTGGAAAAAAATGGCAAGTGGATGCAACTTAAATAGAGACTATTTGAAAAGCCTTAAAAAAAATAATTTTGAGATTTCTTATCATAAAAATTTTATGAATACGGCTTTTGTTTACGGTGTCGCTACTCCAAAACCCCATCAATAGGGGATAATACTTTGAACATCAAAGTATGAATGGATATTCATATAAAAATAGCTGTTTTATGGGAAAGACTAAACATTTGCATTATTAAAATATGTATGATAAAATATTGAAAGTATTTTGAATAAAATTATAATTAAAGGATATTATATAAATTGGAGGAAAAAGTATGAACCCAAGTGTAATTGATAGTAAGTTGTTAAAACTACTTATTACAAATGGAACAATTGCTTTGAGAAACGATTACCAAAGAATTAATGAATTAAATGTGTTCCCTGTACCTGATGGTGACACTGGAAGTAATATGCAATCAACAATGATGTCTGGAGTAAAAGCTATCACTACCTTACCAGAAGGTAGTGTTGAAAAAATATCGAAAGCTTTATCTAGAGGATTACTAATGGGAGCTAGAGGTAACAGCGGTGTTATTCTTTCTCAATTATTTAGTGGTTTTGCAAAAACATTTAAAGGATTAGAAACAGCTACAACTACAGAATTTATAATAGGATTACAACAAGGTGTAAAACAGGCATATGGTGCTGTTATCAACCCTGTAGAAGGAACAATCCTAACAGTAGCAAGAGAAGCAGCTGATGAAGCGATGGAACATGTTAAACACGATTCTGATTTACTTGAAATATTAGAGATTTATATTAAAGAAGCATATGAATCACTTGAAAGAACACCAGACTTATTACCTGTCTTAAAA
>CAYYOU010000156.1:0-3623 GCA_964473425.1 uncultured Candidatus Izemoplasmatales bacterium
CATTTCAAATAATTTATATGAATCTTCAGAGGATTCTAATACATTATTAAATATAACATCTAATACTAACCCAGAAATATCACAATTAGGATCAAGAGATAGTGTTGCGGTTTCATTTGAAACAAAAGGTTCTGCTATTTCATATTTTGAAAAATCTAAACTACTATTATCTTGGGTATTCTCAGGAACTGCTGGTAAGATTTTGTTGGGTGTAATCGGTGGATTATTAGGCTTCTTATCTATGTTCTTTATCTGGAGGTTTGTAAGAGGATTTTAAAATGGAAAAATATTTAGAATATACAGATTTTAATGGAACTGGTTTAGTGCCAATTATGTCATCTGTTAGTACAGCAATACCACAGTTTTGGTCTTTATTATTATTTGTTTTTTGGATAACAATAAATGGAGCATCATATTTTGCAATATTAAAATTAACTGGTAAAAAAAGATTCTTTCATACATTCGTAGCCACATCATTTGGTTTATTTTTAGCATCTCTTGTTATATCTGCAATGAACACAGCGACGATAACATTCCTTAATGGATACTGGGTTGCATTTTATTTACTAATGGTAGTTCTAGGTTGGTTTTTATTGAGTAACTATAAGTAAAGTATCCTCGGTAGTCTTTGAATACTAATATTTAAATATAAAAATATCATAATTATTTTATGCTTATTCGTAAACTAAATTTTAAAGGAGGTAAATAAAATGGGAAAATTATCAAAATCGCTAAAAGAAAGTGGTGATAATGTTATATCTTTATTGATCTACGGATTAATTATCGGTTCTATTGTAACACTATCAGCATTCTCTAATCTTACAGTTTTGAATGTTACATCTCTAACTGCACAGTTAGTAATCTTCTTCTCAGCAATCGTTGGATTTGTTGGATTAGTGGGTACATTCATTGGTATCAGATGGCTACTTGCTGCTATCAAGGGTAGTGGTAAGAATGACAGTGTAACTAATATTTCTGCTTAAATGTAGTAATATGTTACAGTACATTGGAGGACAGTAAACCTCTATAACTCAAACTGCACGACCGATTGATAGTCGGTGAGGGTGGAAATCCCTCAATTATTTTTATAGAAACACTTAAATACTTTATATTTATTTATATTTATATGAAAGAGGAGTTTAAATGTCCAGAGTGCTGTAGTTCTCAAACTAGATTTAGAGTTAAAACAAATGATAGAATTTGTTATATTTGTGGAAATATTTGGAAAATTAATTATGAGGAAGATATAGATGGGGATGTTTGATGCTTTAGGTGCTTTTAAAGAAGGGGCAGCAACCTTTGCTGTTTATGCTTGGGTTTTATGGATATTTGTACCATTAGCAATTTTAATTTTTGGTGGATATTTATGGAAATTGTCTTCTGATAAGAAAAAGCAATGGACACATACATTAAAGGTTAAAAGAGTTCTTACAAGTGGATTTTTATCAGAAGAATCAAAGATAAGGATGAAAAGATTTCCATTAGTTCATCATGCTTCAGTTTTCCAACTTGAAAAACCATTTTTAGGTTCTTATTTAATTCCCGAATTAGATTCATATACTGGTACAAATGAATTTTCTGTAATTATAGATAAAAATAATAGAATTTATATTAATACTGGAGAAATATTTATGCCAGAATCTTCTTCTGTGAATGTATCTTCAAAACACGCAGCAATAGATTTGTCTTTTGAAGATTTAAAATCAGATTGGCAAAACATAAATAAAACAAGTAAAAAAACAGAATGGGGAGATATAGCAAAATTTGCAATGATAGGAATATTAATAATAGCTGTTATGGTTGTAGCAATTAAAGGAATAGGACAGTGGGGTGAAAATCATAAAATAGATGCAGCAAAGGCTGCTGCAGAAGCAGAAGCTTTTAGAAATTTAGCTGATGCCATGGAGACTTCACAGGCTACTATGAATACTCAAGTGATCATACTTGATTTATTAAAAAATGGATATGGTACTAATAATATCCAGAAAATAATACAGGAGAAAACAAATGCAACTTCTTAATAAAAAAAAGAAAACAGAAAAAACAGCTTTAGATATGGATGTTGAAAAGAAAATAAATAGGTATCCAAAGTTTATGCGTAAGCAATTAAGGATATTATATGTTGATTATAAAAAAGGAAAACTTGTATTTCCAGAGGGATTTGATAAGGGAAAGTTTTTAGATAAGGAATAATTATGGGAAAATTTATTAATAAAGTTAAAAATATAGCTGAAAAAGTAGATGATGCATCTAATCGTAGTTATCAAAAGAATAACAATAGACCAAAAAACTATAACTCTAAAATAAAACAAAGAGTTTCTGAAAGTATTTCTACAGATTTATATGATGGAATAGATGATATTGAAGAAGATAGACAGAATTATGAAGAAGATCAAGAGAATTTTAAAGAAGATAATAATTTTTATGATGATGGTGTTGGAATACAACCTGCACAAAAACCTGAATCTTTTCATCATTTTATACTTGAGAACCAGTATAAGGATTTAGAAAAAAGTATTAGGGGATATAAAGATGTCTATGATAAAAAAACTAGGGAATGGTTAATAAAAAGAAAAGATCAGCATTGTTTTACAGATGAAGAAGCTGAGGATATTTTAAGACATACGCAATCATTGTTAGCAACTGATATTAAACTTGGATTCATAAATAAAGAAGTATTTGGAGAAGTTATGATGATGTTGTTTAAGCAATTAAACCAATTATTCAGAGAGATTGCTGAATATAAATATGGTAGATATAGCCATGATGATAAAGGAAATCCAAAAGAGGGTGGATATGCAATAGAACAATATATGAAATTACAGAATAAAAAGATATTTATTGAACTTACAGAAAGAATTAAAGCAAATTATTCAAGATCTATTCAAGGAATGGAAAATAAATTAACTCATCAATCTGTGTCTGCCCAGGAGAGTTTGCAGAACTCAGGAAGATTTGGTGAGAATAGAGGTAATCAATACTAATGGAAATGAAAGAAGGAGTAAGTGTATGGAATCCAGATAAACAACTTAGTGAACAAGTTACATTAAAGAACATTGTAGCACATGATAAGGCTATGGATTTGGCAAGACGAGGAATACCGGAATTACCATCTGATAAACCATTATCTTTTAACGATAGAATATCTTTGAGATTTAAAGGTTTAAATGATATAATACCTGCACAACAAAACATAATAACTAACAATAGAGCTGTAATTAAAACTAATAGTGTTGACAAATGGAGTAAGAAGTATAAAGATGATGAAGAGAAAGTAAATAATCCATTTAATGATGATGATAATGATTATAACGAGATTATGGCAATAGCAAATTTCTTAGATGATTGTGAACAAAAAATAATTAAAGCAAGAAAGACTAAATCTTTTGAAGATGATTTCGTGTGGGATAAGCAAGATCATAATGGGGAAAATACTTTAGAACTAACTTCACACTTTTTTAATATGATAAAAGAACTTGAAACTTCTTATGAATCAATATATGAAATTCTTATTAGTAATAAAATTGTTTCAAGTGGTATTTCTACCGACGAGGAATCTACAGATAAAGAGATTGAGGAAGAGCAGCATAGAAGGATTGTTGAGTCATAAGGAAAGGTTTAAA
>CAYYOU010000157.1:0-3597 GCA_964473425.1 uncultured Candidatus Izemoplasmatales bacterium
TTCGTTGGGCTAGTATTAGGAATGTTTGGAATTAGTCTATTTTAGGAAAGAGACGATTAGCGATTTATATAAATCAAAAACCCAAGTGAATAAAACTTGGGTTTTTTCATTGACTTATGGTATTATTTATAGTGTATAATTCAACTATAAGAGGGGGAATACCTTTGAAAAAATTAAAAGCTAGATTACTTAAAGCAAGAAGTCTTGTAAGTATCAAAACCTACAAGAGACCAATGTTATTCGTAATAATATTAATGGTAGTAATTAATATTGTTATTTTATGTATTGCGGCCTTTATCGCAATGCTTATTGATGACTCATATACTAATTTTATCGATGCTTTTGCTAACGGAAGTTTAAAGTGGATGTTAACACCAAACGCTATACTTGAATTAGAAAATCCAAATACGTTGTTCCTAGCTGCTTGTGTTTTAGTTATAGGCATGGTTCTTTTCACAGGAACAATTATAGCCTTAACTACTAATCTAATTAAAGATTACTTCCAAAAGAAGAAGAGCGGATCAGGTAAAATATATTTAAGCGATCACATCGTAATTCTAAACTGGAACAACAAAGTACCAGAACTTGTTGCGGATCTAATCAATATTGAAAGTGAGAATGTTACATTAATGATACTCGCAAATATTGATAAAACATTTGCTGAAAAACAAATTGTTAATGCTATTAATAAACAAAATAAAAAAGATAAAGAATTATCTAATATAAATGTACTTGTGAAGAATGGTGATCCGTTACTCGCTTCTGATTTAACAGATATATCAATTGAAAGTGCATCGACAATTATTATCATGAATAAAGGGACTTTTGAAAATGTCACAAAAGATATGTCGAAAAGTGACTTAAATGTAATAAAGACTATATTAAGTATCGGAAGAGTTAAATTTATTAATAATCCTCCAATCGTTGCTGAAATAAAAAGAATTGAAACAAAAGATAAAATAGAAACAATGTCTAAAGTTGTTCATACCTTAAAACCTCATAAATTGATTCCGATATGTTTTGACAGAAGGTTAGGGCAAATCATTGCCCAAACCATAATTCATTCATGTGTGGAAGATGTATACCTCTCATTGTTCTCTTTTGATGGGTCTGAAGTGTACCTATTAAAGGACACTACATTTGATGAATGCTTAGATAATCATAGTGATGCAGTTCCTTTGGCTAGAAAAGGAAACAACTTATTCGTTTTATCACTTAATGAAAGTACTATTCATAAAACATCTAATACAAAAGCAGATGTGTTACCATTGAAAACAAAACAATATAAAGAGGCAACAAATCTAGAAGTATATATTATTGGAAATAATAATAAGTTAGATTTCATATTATCAGCATTTAGTGAATATCAAAAAATCTATCATAATGATTTTAAGGCAACTTGGATAAAAGATGAAGACATAGAATCATTTGCTGAAGAGATAAATAAATCAAGTGGTCCAATCACGATTGTATTACTAAGTGATGAAGACCAGGAAGATGATAGTATAGATGCTAATGTTATTAATAACTTAATCTACTTAGAAGGTAAACTAATAAGAAGTGACATAAATATTATTGTCGAGTTACTAGATCCTAAGAACGATAACATTATTAAAGACTTTAATATTAAAAATACAATTATTTCAAATAAAATAATTTCATTGTTATTAAGCAAACTTGCTTTATACAAAGAAACTGAATCATTTTATGAAAATCTTCTTACTCTTAAAATTAGTGAAGATGAAGAAGATGATCAAGAAGTATTCATCAGACAAGCAAGTGAATTGTTTAGAGGACAATTCCCAATGGTATTTCCAAATAAGAAATCATTTATTGCATCTACTTATTATGCTTTTAATAAGAAGGTTATCCCATTTGGTTATTTTAGAAATGATGAACTGAATATTTTATCAGTTGATCTACATAAAGCTGAACCTTGTTCAATTAAAGAAACAGATTTAATTGTGTTAATGAAACTATAGAAAACCAAATTAGAGATTTGGTTTTCTTTTTCTATCTCATCTTCATATATGATATAATATATTTGAAATTATTATTTACTAACAAGAGGTGATACATAATGATTGAATGTAATGTTAACAACATAACCAAATACTTTGGAGCGGATCTAATCTTTGAAAATATCTCATTTGATATTAAAACAAGTGATCGAATAGGATTAATCGGACCAAATGGTAGTGGTAAAACAACGATAATGAAAATACTAATTGGAGACGAACATGTCCAACTAGGAAATGTAAGCTTTAGAAAAGGATCAAAACTGGGATATCTAGATCAAATTCCTCTTTTTGATGATAGTGTTACAGTGTTTGACATCATGCACAGCGCATTTATTGATGTGTATGAACTAAAATCTAAAATAGATGAACTAATGTTACAACTAAATGGGTTAAAAGGGCTTAAACTAGAAAAGGCATTAGATAAATATAGTGATTTAATCCATGAGTACGAACAGCTAGATGGATACTTAACTGAGACAAATATAGATAAAGTATGTTCGGGCTTAAAGGTATCAGAACCGATGAGAGAAATGTCATTTAACCTTCTTAGTGGAGGAGAAAAGACAAGAGTAATGCTTGGTAAAATACTGTTAGAACAACCATCAATCTTAATGTTAGATGAACCATCTAATCATTTAGATTTAGAATCAATAGAATGGCTTGAAGGGTATCTAAAAGATTACCAAGGATCTGTACTTGTCGTTTCTCATGACCGTTATTTCTTAGATAACGTTTGTAAAAAGATTATTGAGCTTACAATAAATAGAGCAATTGTTTATCATGGTAATTATAGTTACTACGTTATCGAAAGAGAACGTAGATTTTTACTTGAGATGAAGGTATATTTATCACAAGAAAAAAAGGTTAAGAGAATGGAAGACCAGATAGAGCAATACCGTGTCTGGGGAAGAATGCGTGACAGTGATAAAATGTTTAAACGAGCAAAAGAATTAGAAAAACGTCTTGAGAAAGTCGAAAAGCTAGATAAACCTAAATATGAAAACGTGAAAATGAAGATGGATAGTGCTACTTCAACTAGAAGTGGTAAAAGAGTTCTATCAGCAATGAACATTACTAAAAGTTTTGAAGATTTACATTTATTAGAAAATGCAAAAATAGATTTGATCTACCAAGATAGACTAGCAATACTTGGAAGTAACGGTAGTGGTAAGACAACATTAATAAAAATGTTACTAAAAGACACTACACTTGAAGAACCACTATATAAGTGGGGAAGCAGAATTGATATAGGATATTTAGCTCAAGATGTCAAGTTTGATAATCCTTCACTAAGTGTTCTTGATTACTTTATGAAAGAACATACAGTAAATCAAAACAAAGCAAGAAGTGAACTTGCTAAGGCTTTATTTATCAGAGATGATGTCTTTAAATTAATTAGTAATCTATCAGGTGGAGAAAAAAGTAAACTTAAACTATGTTCACTTACTTATAATAAAGTTAACTTAATGATTTTAGATGAACCAACTAATCACCTTGATATAGATTCAAGAGAAATTCTAGAAGAATTACTTCTTGAATTTAAGGGAAGTATCCTCTTTATTTCACATGACAGATA
>CAYYOU010000158.1:0-3557 GCA_964473425.1 uncultured Candidatus Izemoplasmatales bacterium
AGGTAGATTCCTGTCAACTAAGTGAAATTATATTCAGTGCTACAATCTATGAATTGATGATTTATTTATATGATAAGACAGTAGATAAAGAAACAATGAAGAAAAATATAAAAACCAAACTAGACTTAATAATTAGAGGTTATATAAAAGGAGGAAACAAAGATGAGTATTAAATTAGAAAATGTGACAAAGACATATTTCACTGGAGAAGTAGAAACACATGCGGTGAAGAACGTCGATTTAGAAATAAAGAATGGTGAATTTGTTGTATTACTTGGTCCCTCAGGAAGTGGAAAATCTACAATGCTTAATATCATCAGTGGCCTCGATAACCCAACAAGTGGTAAAATATCAATTGATGGTGAAATAATAAGTGATATGAATGCGAAGCAACTAACTAAATTTAGAAGAGACAACTTAGGATTCATTTTCCAACAGTATAATTTACTACAAACATTAAGTGTAAAAGAAAACGTAGAAGTAGGCAGAGAAGTTAGCAAACTTCCATTCACAGTCGAAGAAGTATTAGAACAAGTTGGACTTACTCCTCAAACAACGAAGTATCCATTTCAGTTAAGTGGTGGGGAACAACAACGAGTTAGTATAGCTAGAGCTGTTGTAAAAAATCCTAAAATTATGTTTTGTGATGAACCAACTGGTGCACTAGACGAAGAAATGGCAAAAGAAATACTAAGTATTCTTCAAAAACTTAATGAAACATATAAAACATCTGTTGTATTGATAACTCATAATCCAAGTATCGGAGCAATGGCTGATCGTATAATAAAACTAAATTCAGGTGAAGTAGTGGAAATTATTGTAAATAAAACTAAATTGAATGCTTCAGAAATCTCTTGGGGTTAAGATATGCTTTTTAGAAATGTATTTAGAACGCTAAAAAAACAATATGTTCAATTACTTTTACTAGGACTAATCATTACACTAAGCAGTTTTATATATACGACAATGGATTTAGGAGTAGGAGGTATTTACGCTCCTACAGAAGCATATTTTGAAGAAGCAAATCAAGAAAAATTTGCAATGAAAATGATGGACATGCCTCTTGAAGTTGATTCTACTTATATCACAACAAGTTGCCCTTTGGTTGCTGAAATACCATTTTCAATTTCAGCACTAAAGGTAATTGATGAAGATTGTTATTATGGAGTATTAAACAACAGACTAAATACTATAACATCAGAATACGACAATATAATTGTTGAATTAAGAGAATCAAAGGATGTCTATTTCAATCTCAATGGAACATCAAACAAAGCTAGAATCTTAAAAGACTCAGTCGCAATAAACCTAAGTTTCTTTGTTGAAGGAGAAAAACCTTCAACAAATAATCAAATAGGGATAACACAAGCATACGCAAAAAACAATAATCTAGTTATAGGAGAAATACTTACTCTAGATGATAAGGATTACACAATAAGTGGCTTTGTACTTTTCCCAGATTATAGTTTAGCAATGTTTTCAGATGCCTTAATATTTGACAACGATACTCAAACAATGGGATTGTTAACTGATGAGGAATTCGAACATTTAAATGAGACCGTTTATTTTGAGATCGCAGGAGTATATAAAGAAGGATATTTAGACTCCGATTTTAAAAAAGATGTAATTGATGATTATCGTGATAACGAAAACTTGGATTTTGTTACATCTACTCTTTTAACAATCAATAATATGAGAAGTGGAGCTATTTATGGTGAAATTGAGGGTGGACAAAAAACAGCTCTTATACTAAGTTTACTCATTGCATCAATTGCCTTATTGATTGTTGGAATTATGGTATCTAAAGTCTTACAATCTCAACGAGGAGCTATTGGAATTCTTAAATCAATGGGATATACAAATCTTGAGATTACTTTGCCATATATTTTCTTTATTGCGATATTATCTTTCCCTGCAATTATTATGGGTTATTTTCTTGGAGTACTTGGCGCAGAACCAATGAAAAATGTTTATCTAACTATTTACTTACTGCCAAGTCAACCAGTTGCTCAAACTTTAGAAACATTTACAATCGCAGTAGTAGTACCTTTTGTCTTCTTAATTGTAGTAAGTTATCTTATTATTAGAAGAATATTAAATCAAAAGCCTGTCACATTATTAAATCCTCCGATTACATCAAATGCTAATTTCCTAACAAAAAGAATGCATGGATTTCTAAAGAGATTAAAAATAACTTCGAAACTAAAACATTTGTTGCTATATCGAAATATGGTTAAATTTTCAGCATATATAATTGGAATGTTTTATGCGGCATTCTTGATTTTACTAAGCTTCTCAATGATTGGAGTAATGGATAGAATGCTCTACAATTATTATGATAATACTGACTATAATTATATAGGGTATTGTGACTATTCACAAACTTGCGAAGTAACTGGAACTCAAGAAAAAGTTATTGAGCTTCCAAGTGCTATTTTGAATGAAGAAGATATTTATCTTGTAGGACTTAGTCCAGATAACGAGCTTCATAAACTATTAAATAAAAGAGACAAAGAAATAACGAATGATTTAGAAAACGGAATAATAATTACAACATCATTAGGATTAATAAATGGTGTAAAATTGGGAGATAGCTTAATGCTCCAAGTAGGTGAAGAATCTAAAGAATTCAAAATTGTAGGTGTAACAGAAGAATATTCAGGTAATAGAGCATATATTGACATAGAAGAGTTGTCACTACTATTAACAAATACAACTACATATTCGAATGCAGTCTATTCACAAACAAAACTTAGTGAAAATGATTTCTTAATTGTTATAAGTACCGAAGATATTTTACAACAAGCAAGTAAAATGCAGAGCCTCTTCAATATCATGATTTATGTATTTATCTTTGCATCTATAGCAATCGGAAGTATTGTAGTATATATTTTAACAGTAATGACGATAGAAGATAATTTCTATAACATATCTTTATTTAAAGTAATAGGTTATAATAATAAAGAGATAGATAAAATGATACTGGGTGGGTACTTGACTTATGGAATTGGAACATTCTTAGTCACAATTCCAATAGCCTATGGATTATTTTACTTAATGACATATTATATGGCTCAGTTTTATGGAGTACTAATGCCATTTAGATTTGAACTTTGGCATGGGTTGTTGAGCCTTGTTATCTTCATTATTTTGTTCTACTTAGGAGCATATGTAGCTAAAAGAAAACTATCTAAGATTTCTCTCCAAGAAGCAATGAAGATGTATCAAGTATAGGAGGAATATTATAAAAGGACTAATAACTAAATTAATCGGTGGACTTTACACCGTGAGAGATGAAAACAAAAATTCTCATGAGTTAAAAGCTCGTGGGAAGTTTCGTCATACAAATGAGAGCCCAGTAGTAGGAGATAGAGTTATTTACGATGAAAAATTTATTACTGATATTCTCGAAAGAAAGAATATTTTAAATAGACCACCAGTTGCTAATGTTGATCAAACAATCATTATCAATAGCTGCAAGGAACCAGATTTTAGTTTTAACCTATTAGATCGCTTCTTACTACTCATTGAACATGAGAACATTACACCTATTATAG
>CAYYOU010000159.1:0-3547 GCA_964473425.1 uncultured Candidatus Izemoplasmatales bacterium
TCACAAGATGTCTAAATGTTTTTGTGTCAGTATCTTTGTTTCTAATAATAGCCATCTTATGGTCTATTAAAGGATGATTCAATACGATTAGTTTTCCCATGATCATTCTCCCTTATAGCTATCTATTTTATTAATTCTTCTTATATGTCTTTCATCATTTGAAAATTCTGTATCCAACCAAATATCAACTATCTTGATTGCTTTTTTAATATCTATTACTCTTCCACCCATTGTGAGAACATTTGTATCGTTGTGTAATCTTGTTGCTTTTGCAGTAAATAAATCATGTACAAGAGCAGCTCTAATGCCTTCAACTTTGTTGGCCATAACACTCATACCAATTCCTGTTCCACATATTAGGATTCCTCTATCATACTTATGATCTCTAACACTTTCAGACACCATAATGGCATATCCGTTATAGTCTGTACTTTTATCATCATTTGTTCCAAAGTCTTTAACTTCAAAACCTCTTTCAATCAGATGTTTTTTGATTGCTTCTTTATGTAAAAATCCACCATGGTCTGCACCGATTGCTATTTTCATAAATAAACCCTCCTAGAAAAGTGTGTATACAAATTACTTTGTGTTCATACTACTTTACAATTATACCAAAACTCAATAAGATTTCAATAAGAAATACTATAATTAATACATTAATATATATTTATATTATATTTATCTATATATATGTTGAAATCAATATAACAATATTATATAAAAACGAATAATAATTTAGCCTAATTTTATTATTCCTTGTCTTAATATTTTTTGATTTACAACATCAAACACAGTAGAACTAATTGAAGATAAATCAATTCCTTTTACAATATAATCCACATCATTCTCAAATCTTAAAGTATCAGTAAAATTCAATATAGGTGGTTCACTCGACATATTCAAACTCGTTACTGCCATTGGTCCAAACTTATCTAAAATACTCAGTGCTATTTTATCATTTGGGATTCTTACTCCTATAGTCTTTAATCCAGAAGTTATGTAATCTCCAATAATGTCTTTTTTAGGATAAATAAGAGTTAATGCTCCAGGCCAATGTGCAAGTGCAAATTCTTCACCTAAATGAAAACTATCTACAATATCTTTTACTTGGTCTAAATTTGCACACAAAATAGCGAGAGGAATTTTATTCTCACGCTTCTTAATCTCGTAAATCTTATTAACTCCAGATTCACTACTAATGAGACACCCAATTCCATAAACAGTGTCTGTTTGGAATACAATAACCTCATTTTTTAAATTCAGTTTTAGTAAGTCTTCTATACTTAATATCATTTATCTCACCTTTTTAATTATAACATATAAAAAATAGTTAAAACATTTATTTAATTTTGTGATATAATTTTTTTTGAGGTGGAATTATGTTAAAAACATTCATAAAATATTATAAAAATCATCAATTGCTATTCTATCTAGATTTATTAGCCGCGTCTGTAATGAGTGGACTAAATCTTCTTTTTCCTTTGATTACAAGACTTTATATCGATGACTACATCCCAAATGGTAACCTTCGAATGATTCTTATATTTGGTGGGACACTTGTAGGTTTATATTTCGTTAGAATGGCATGTAATTACTTTGTTAACTATTATGGACATGTAATGGGAACAAGAATTGAAAGAGACATGAGAATTGATTTATTCAAAAAAATACAAACACTTGATAATGATTATTTTGATGATAACAAAACTGGATCAATAATGACTTATATCGTTGGACACTTAAGAGATATATCTGAAATGAGCCATCATACACCAGAAAATCTTTTTGTTTCTCTAATTATGATAATTGGTAGTTTTATCATTTTGGTTAACATTCACTTGTTATTCACTTTCATCGTATTTATATTCATAGTCTTCTTAGTAATTTTCAGTGCTTTAAGAAGAAAAAAAATGATGGCTGCATCAAGAAGAACAAGAGCTACTCATGAAGAAATCAACAGTGAAGTTGAAAACAGCATTGGTGGAATCAGACTTACTAAAGCATTCACTAATGAAGACTTCGAACTCAAGAAATTCACAAATGTAACTTATCGTTATCAAGATAGTTATGATTCATTTTATAAACAAATGGGTATATTCAGTTCAGGGACAAACCTGTTTATTGATTTACTATATGTAGCAGTTTTAGTATTTGGGGGATATTTTGTTTATCTAAACCAAATAACAATTGGAGAATATGTGGCATATTTCATGTTTATTGGTTTTCTTATTCAACCAATTAGAACGTTGATTCAAACAATAGAACAAGTACAAAAAGGGTGGAGTGGATATGAGAAATTCTACAAAATCATTCAAATAGAACCTAAAATAAAATCACCTGATAATCCTTTATTCTTAAATGAAAAAGTTGGTAAAATAGAATTTAGAAATGTAGATTTCCAATATGAGACTTCTAGAGAACTTGTATTGAAAAACTTCAGCATTGTTATTGAACCCGGCAAAAAAGTTGCATTGGTTGGAGCAACTGGAGTAGGAAAAAGTACTATTTCGAAACTTATACCACGTTTCTACGATGTTAATAAAGGTAGTGTTTTAGTTGAAGAACACGATGTTAAAGAATACGATACATACTCTTTAAGATTGCACATAGGACACGTTCAGCAAGATGTTTACATCTTTTATGGAACAATGAAAGATAATATTTCATATGGTAGACCTGAAGCGACTTTTGATGAAGTTGTAGATGCTGCTAAAAAGGCAAATATACATGATTTTATTGTCTCTTTAGAAAATGGTTATGACACTCTCGTTGGAGAAAGAGGAGTTAAACTTTCTGGAGGACAACAACAAAGAGTAAGTATTGCTAGAGTATTCTTAAAAAATCCACCTATTCTTATCTTAGACGAAGCAACATCAAGTTTGGACAACGTCACAGAAAAACTAATTCAAAAAGCATTAGACGATTTAAGTGAAGGTAGAACAACGTTGGTTATTGCACATAGATTATCAACAATATCAAATTCAGATGAAATACTAGTTTTAACTGACAAAGGAATAACCGAAAGAGGAACTCATAAAGAGCTCATTGCACAAAAAGGTTATTATTCAAGTTTATACAATGCTAGTTTAGAAATTTAGAAAAGGCCTTAATGTTATTTAAACAAATAGAGGGAGAACCACCGTTCAACCCAAAAAAATAAAAAAACACTTGTAAAAATCACAAGTGCTTTTTTTATTTAAATATCCTAATAAGTCCACAAAATATAGATAAATATCTTCCATCTTAAAGAAGGTTTAATATCCTACTATAATTTATTGTGTGTACCGTCACAATAAGGTGGGGTAGAAGTTTGTTTGCATCTACACAACATCTTTTCTTTTGGTTCTTCTACAGTAAATGGTAAGGGTTTAATTGTTGTTCCTTTATGAGATCCATCACAAAATGGTTGGTTTTCACTTCTACCACAAGCGCACCATAGATATGTTTTGTCTTTCTCTAAAGCAACTTTAATTGGAGTCTTCGCTGCTACTTTCGGTTTATCCATTTGAATTCCTCCTTTTTTACTATTATACCACTTATTCCAATT
>CAYYOU010000160.1:0-3533 GCA_964473425.1 uncultured Candidatus Izemoplasmatales bacterium
TCAGCATATGCTCCTGCTTGAATAACAAGTTGACATGCTTCAGGTATTGTCATAAAGAATCTTAAAATATCAGGATGAGTTACTGTAACAGGTCCCCCATCTTCTATTTGTTTTTTAAATAACGGTATTACTGATCCGTTAGATCCTAAAACATTTCCAAAACGTACTGCAGCAAAGTCAGTTTTGCTTTCTTTATCTAAAGCCATTACAATACGCTCTGCCATTCTTTTTGTTGCGCCCATAATATTTGTTGGGTTTACTGCCTTGTCAGTAGATATTAATACAAACTTCTCTACATTATGCTTTATCGCCATTTTAGCAGTATTATAAGTTCCAAACACATTATTCTTTATTGCCTCTTTTGGAGAAACCTCCATAAGAGGAACATGTTTATGCGCTGCTGCATGGAATACAACATGTGGTTTATATTCTTCAAAGATTTCATCTAATCTTTGTTCATCTCTAACACTTGCTATTAAGACAATGATTTCTGGCTTAAATTGACAATTATCATGACGATATAATCTATCAAATTCCATTTGAAGATCATAAACATTATTTTCATATATATCAATAATAATTATTTTTTTGGGATTATATTTTACTAATTGTCTACATAGTTCAGATCCAATAGAGCCCCCTCCACCAGTTACTGCTATTGTTTTCAAATTAATATATTCTCTTATTCCATCTTCTTCAAGAACAATCGGATTTCTACCAAGTAAATCTTCTATTCTAATATCTCTTACTTTTACTAGGTTTTCTTTTGATCCAATCATTTCATAAAATGGTGGCATCAATTTTATTTTACAACCAGTTGCTTCTGCTTTGTTTAAAAGTTTGGTTGTTTCTATTAAATTAAGAGAAGGCACTGCTAGTATTATTGAAGTAACCCTTTGCTCGAATACAATAGTATTCAAGTCTTTTGATGTCCCTAAAACAGAAAATCCTCTTATTTTTTTCCCTACTAAATTAGGATTATCATCCACAAATCCTACAATAAGTTTATTAAAACTAGGATTATTTTGAATTTGTTCAAGCATTAATACCCCTGCGTTTCCAGCTCCTATAATCAATGTTCTTTTCTTAAGAGTATTACCTTTAATAACTCGATAATAAAATTTGAATAATCGATAACTAAGTCTCATTCCTATTGTAGAGGAAGCTGTGAAGAAGAACGCAACAATGTATAATGAAAAATTGTAATGATTTAATTTAAAGATTATTACGACAATATAAGAAATAACAATCGCTACCATATTCGCAAGAGCTCCTCTTACCAGCTCTTCAATACTTGCGTATTTCCATAAACTATCGTACATTCCAAGTACAATAAAAACAATAGTATAAACTATTAAAATAAATGGTAACTTAAGAAATATATTTTCTATTTCCATTCTGCTAGAATCAAATTGGCACAATACCGCTAAGGCTATTAAAAACGAGATAGATACCATAAAAATATCAGCAAATAAAATAACGAAATTCTTATAATTTATTTTCATCTTTTTCACCCCTTAACAATTTTGGATTCAGATTAAGTACTTGATCTGAATATTTTTTATCATTTTTCTTGTTCATATATTCGTGAGCTTTCTCTAAATACTCAAAACTATTTGGATTCTTATGAGCGTCACTCGCTATAAAATCAACTAATTTATTTTTAAGAGCTAGTTTTGCCATTTTCTTTATTTGAAAGTTTTGTGCATGGAAAATATTATTAGCATTGATTTGAATCAATGCTCCTGTCTTTTTCCATTTCTTATATATATTAATATCATCAACATATTGATATCTCTCTGGATGTGCGATTATTGGAGTATAACCTCTTACAATAAGTTCATAACAATAATCATCAATATCACACTTTCTCATTCCAAAATCAATTAAAACATATTTAGTGTCATTCAAAGTATTACATTCTTCATTTTTTAAGAACTCATGGATGTCATCAGTTTCATCAATTTCGCTTCCAAGATAAAGATTAACTTCTATATTTTTTTTATTTAGAACTTCTTTTAGTGCTTTGAAGTTTCTATTCAAAATCGTTTTACTTGAAGTAAATTTCCTTTTGTATGAGTAATGAGGTGTAAGAATAATATCTGTTACTCCATAATAAAACGCGGATTCAATCATTTCAACCGATTCCTCTATTGTGCTGCAACCATCATCTACCCCAAATAATACATGTGAATGAATATCAATCATATATTTCCCACCTCTAGATATATAAAATAAAGCCGCAAATTTAACTTTTGCGACTATTTTTTTTATTCCCCGTAATAATAATAGTAATCCATTCCGTAAAATACATCACGTTTTTGAACATGTGTTAATACTCCTCCAAGAACATTTGCACCTGTAAGTTTTAATTCTTTTAATGAACGTTTTGCAATATCTCCATTAGTTTTTCTTGATGCAGTTACAAAAACAGTTCCATCACAGAAATTAGAAACAATTGTAGCGTCAGCTACTGCAGTCATTGGAGGACAATCGATAATAACTATATCATATAATCCCTTAATTTCTTCCATCATTTCTTTGATTTTTTCCGATACTAACACTTCAGCTGGAAAAGGAACTTTTCCACCTGATACAAGTACGTCTAAATATTCATCGATTTTACTAACAAAATCTTTGATAGGATGTCCATTCATTACATAGTCACTTACTCCGCCTGTATTTGGCAGTTTAAATGCACGATGGATTTTAGGTTTTCTTAAATCCATATCTATAAGCAGAACTTTTTTCTTTGATTGAGCATACACAGTCGCTAGATTTAGACAAGTAATTGTTTTTCCTTCACCTTGAAAAGTACTTGTTAAATTTATTACTTTAATTTCTTTATTAAATGTAGAAAAGTCAATACTAGTTCTAAGTTTACGATATTGTTCACTTATTGTTGAATGAGGATTTATATTTGTCATTACTTTATATTTACTCATTATGAACCACTCTCCTCTTCCATGTCATAATCTGGAATAGTACCCAGTAGTCTTAATCCTAAAATATTCTCTATATCTTTTCCTGTTTTTATATTTTTATCTAAAAATTCGAATGCAAGAACTATCCCTACTCCAATCATCCCACCAAGTAATATTCCAACAGCCAAATAGAGAGTTCTATTTGGTCCACTAGGATTCACTGGAACTGTAGCTATATCTAACACTTCTACATTATCTAGCCCTTCAAACTCAGTTGATAAATCTCTAACAATAGCTACTACTTCATTAGCTATATCTGAAGTTAATTCACTGTCTTCAGATTCAACTTTTAAATTGATGATTAATGTGTCACTAACACTATTTGCAGTAATCATGTTTCTTAACCCTCCATTAGATATATCGATATCTAAGTTAAGTCTTAATTCATCAAATACTCTATCACTTTCAGCTATTTCAGTATAAGTATTTACAAGTCTTTGCCCTGTAAGTAAATTAGTGTAGTCTGAATCACCATTATTAGTAACTTGTACTATCATACTAGATTCTGCTGTATATGTATCATCAAGTGCTACATAAGCATATGCTCCT
>CAYYOU010000161.1:0-3506 GCA_964473425.1 uncultured Candidatus Izemoplasmatales bacterium
AATTAAATGCTCATACTTTAAAATTATATCATATAAACAATTGTTTTTGAAGAAAAAGGCAAAAGGCGTTTCAGCGTCTTATTATAGCTTTAAAATTTAAGAGAAAAAGTAAAATAAAACGCCTAAATTAGGCGTTTTATTTTACTTTTTTATTGAAGCACCTATGAAGTCTCTAAACAAAGGGTGAGATCTTTGTGGTCTTGATAAAAACTCTGGATGAAATTGAGTAGCTACAAAAAATTTATGATCTTTGATTTCAACCATTTCAACTAAATTATTCAAAGGATTAATCCCAGAAATTACTAACCCACACTTTTCAAGGATATCTCTATATTCATTTCTAAACTCATACCTGTGTCTATGTCTTTCTTGAATGAGTGTTTTTCCATATGCTTTATGTGCAATTGTTCCTTCTTTTATTTTACAATCATATAACCCTAGTCTCAATGTTCCACCCATATTAATACCTTCAAACTGTTCCGGAAGGTAATCTATTATAGGATATTTTGTTGTAGGGTCCATTTCAGTTGAATTTGCTCCTTCTAAATTACATACATTTCTTGCAAACTCTATCGTGGCAAGCTGCATTCCAAGACAAAGTCCTAAAAAAGGTATATTTTTTTCTCTAGCATATGTAATTGCTTTAATTTTTCCTTCAATAGCTCTTTTTCCAAAACCACCTGGGACCACAATTCCGTCAGCATTACCTAAATACTCTTCAATATTTTCATCCACTAACTCTCCTGCATTAATCCACATAATATTTACATTCGCATGATGGAAATAGCCTGCATGGCTTAATGATTCACTTACACTTAAGTAAGCATCATGAAGAGAAACATATTTACCTACTAGAGCTATATTGACTTCTTTATCTAAAGTTCTAATTCTCTCAACAAGTGCTTCCCATTCTGTTATATCACATTTTTCAGTAATTAATCCAAAATGATCACAAACTAAATCATCTAGATTTTGATCTTTAAGTTTGAGAGCTACCTCATATAAAATATCGCAGTCTCTAGCTTCAATGACTGCTTCTTTTTTAACATCACAAAATAGTGCTATCTTCTCTCTCATTGAATTAGTAATTTCATGAGTAGTTCTAAGAACAATAATATCAGGAGTAATCCCTAAACTACGTAATTCTTTTACACTGTGTTGTGTTGGTTTAGTTTTAAGTTCGTTGGCAGCACTTAAATAAGGAACCAAAGTATTATGGATAAATATTGTGTTTCTATATCCTACATCTCTTCTAAATTGTCTAATTGCTTCTAAAAATGGTAAAGATTCAATATCCCCAACTGTACCACCAATTTCTGTGATTACGATATCGGCATTAGACTCAATACCAGCCAGAATCAATTTATCTTTAATTTCGTTAGTTATATGAGGAATTACTTGAATAGTTGCTCCTAAATAGTCTCCCCTACGTTCCTTTTCAATTACACTTGCATAAACTCTACCAGTAGTAATATTACTTGATTTACTTAGATTTTCATCAATGAACCTTTCATAATGTCCTAAATCTAAATCAGTCTCTGCCCCATCATCCGTCACAAAAACTTCTCCATGTTGATATGGAGACATTGTCCCTGGATCTACATTAATATATGGATCAAATTTTTGCATAAACACTTTCAACCCTCTGTTTTTTAACAAACGGCCAAGTGAAGATGCAGTAATACCTTTTCCAAGGCTAGAAACTACTCCTCCGGTAACAAATATATACTTAGTTTGTTTCAATTAAATCACCTCTTCAATAAAATAAAAAAAAGTCCTCCCAGACAGGAGGACTATTATTTATAAGTGCCCATAAAGATTATATCAAATCAAAAATTAGAATACAACCATAAAATTATTTTTCGTCGTACTTGTCTTCGTAAGTGTCCATGTATTCATTATATTTTTCTTCATCGAACTCTTCTTCATACTCTTCAAACAATTCTTCTTCATACTCTCCAGTATTTTCAGAATCAGTTTTTTTAGATGCAGCAGTCTTTTTCTTAGTATCTTTTTTAACTTCAGGTTTTGCTGCTAACTCTTCAGCTACTGCCGCTTCAGCAACTAATTTAGCTTCTTCAGCTAATTTAGCATCTTCAACTTTGGCTGCTTTTGCAGCTTTTGCGGCTTTTGCTGCTTTTGCTTTTGCCGCTTTTGTTATTTTTGGTTTCTTAGCCGCTGCTTCTTCAGCAAGATCAGGAATTTTAGTATATTCTTTGTAGAAAGATCCATCTTTTTCTGATAAATCTGTTTTTTGGAATTCTTTTAAATCCCATGTGTTATCCCCAGTATATACGAATTTAGCCGAAGTGATTAAGTCAGTATAAAATTGAGTAATAGAAGATGACTTTTCAGCTTCTTTATACCCTTTTTCAGAACACACAATGTTAAATAAATCATATAAATTTAACGGTGTTTTCTTTTCTTTCAAAACTCTTTCAGCAGATTCAATTAGTGATTGTTCATTTATGCTTTGCATCTAAATTCCTCCTCAATAATAGAATAATTAATCACAAGCTTACTTACATTGACAACTTCATTGCCCTGCATAAGCTCATATTCAATACAAAGTCTATTATCTGTGTTTTCTAATTTTGTTGTAACTATATTAAATTCAAGAATACTATTATCTATCTTATAAGTTCCTTTAGTAACCCTATTAGTATTGAATCTAAAATTCATTTCCATTTCTCCTATTTTGAAATAATCAATAAAAGAATCTTGGAATATGATAGTATGTTTACTAAAATCATCATCTATAAAAACTATTTTTGATTCATATGCTTTTCCATTTGAATTAAATTTAACCGTAGAATCTTGAGATGACATTTCAAAATTCACTTTTACTCTTTCCATTATATCACCAAACCATAGCTATTATATCATATTACTCTCGTAGTTTAAATATTTTGTGCTACATTATTATATATTATGTTTATTATCTATGCAAGAAAAAAATAAAAGGAGACCCTTTTATTTTTTTCTTGGAAGTTCAATTGTAAATGTTGTTCCTTTTTCTAATTCGGATTTTACTGAAATAACCCCACCGTGCTTAAGAATTGCGTTCTTTGAAATGCTCAATCCAAGGCCACTTCCTCCTGTATCTCTGCTTCTTGCTGGGTCTACACGATAAAATCTCTTGAATATTTTTTCATAGTCTTTCTCTTTAACTCCTAATCCGGTATCTGTCACTTCAATAATATATTTGTCTTTATTAATAAACCCTTTTACATTGATTTTTCCTTTATCAGTATAGTTGAGTGCATTTTTCAATAAGTTTATCATAACTTGTTCCATTTTATTTTTATCAATCAGCATAGTGCATTTTTCTACATCTATACTAAAATCTATTTTCTTCTTTTGAATTTCTTTTTGTATTGATTGTTGCTGTGCGGATGGTAAAATTCGTTATCTTCCTAGTTGTTGTTTTCTTCTAAAAGTTGTTTTGTGTTTATTTCTTTGTTGTTCTTCATGGTCTTATGTTGTGTGTTACTTAGCCGTTATTG
>CAYYOU010000162.1:0-3493 GCA_964473425.1 uncultured Candidatus Izemoplasmatales bacterium
TTTTGGTACATCTATTTTTGCTGATGTAATTACAGTTTTATTACGAGATCCTTTAAATTTACTTTTCATATTACGTCTATTCTCAAATGTTTTAACTAAATTATTCATAACGATCATATCCTAACAAAGTATCAATTGTTTTCGGAATAAATCCAGTATCAAATGAACCTTTTATATAATCAGGATTATTTAAAATCATGTAACAGAAATCCTGATTTGTCTTAACTCCATCAATTACTAATTCTTCTAGAGTTGCTCTCATCTTCATTATTGCTTCTTCTCTTGTTTTACCGTGTACAATAACTTTTCCAAGCATTGAATCGTAAAACGGTGGGATTTCATATCCTGTGTAAATAAAGCTATCAAATCTAACACCATGTCCACTAGGAACATGAAGTAATCCTATCTTTCCAGGACTTGGTCTAAAATCAAATTTTGGATCTTCAGCATTAATTCTACATTCAATACTATGCCCACTTAATACTACATCATCTTGACTAAAGCTGAGTTCAAGACCAGCAGCAATATTAATTTGTTCTTTCACTATATCAATGCCAGTTACCATTTCAGTTACTGGATGTTCAACTTGAATTCTAGTATTCATCTCTATAAAGTAAAAAAGCCCATCACTTAAGAGAAACTCAATAGTACCAGCATTCTCATACCCAACACTTTTACTTGCCATTATTGCAGCTTCACCCATTTTTTTTCTTAATTCATCATCAATTAAACTAGGTGCTTCTTCAATAACTTTTTGGTTTCTTCTTTGGATAGAACAATCTCTTTCTCCAAGATGAACTACATTTCCATATTTATCAGCTAATATTTGAAACTCTATATGCTTTGGATTAATAATATATTTTTCTAAATACATTGTTCCATCACCAAAAGCATTCACTGCTTCACTCTTTGCAGTCTCATAAGAATTATTAAATTCATCAATATTATAAGCAACTCTCATTCCTCGTCCGCCACCACCGCTACTTGCTTTAATTAAAACAGGGAACCCAATCTTAACAGCTATTTCTCTTGCCTCATTAATATTTTTAAGAGCTCCTTCACTTCCAGGTACTACCGGAACTCCCGCTTCTATCATGATTTCTCTAGCTTTAGATTTATTTCCCATTTGACTTATTACTTTTCCAGATGGTCCGATAAAACGAATACCGCACTCTTTACATAATGTTGAAAAATCACTATTTTCACTTAAAAATCCAAATCCGGGATGAATTGCTTCTACACCTTTACTAATAGCTGCAGAAATAATATTCTCCATATTTAGATAAGAATCAATACTTTTTGCACCACCAACGCAAACAGCTTCATCAGCTATTTGTACATGCAAGCTATCTTTATCAGCACTTGAATAAATCGCCACAGTTTCAATTCCCATTTGTTTACAAGCTCGAATTATTCTGACTGCAATTTCACCTCTGTTAGCAATTAAAATCTTTTGGAACACTATTCTTTTATTTCCATGACAACTTGATCATATTCGACCATAGAAGTGTCTTTAGCGTTAATACTTACTATTGTTCCTTTTACAGGAGAAGTTATTTCATTCATAACTTTCATAGCCTCAACTATAAATAAAACATCTCCAATATTCACTTTTTGATTAATCCTAACAAAAGGTTCGCTTTCAGGTGATGGTGAATGATAAAAAGTACCTACTAGAGGTGCTTTTACTAAATAATTATTGTTTGTTTCTTCTACCTCACTGCCTTCCTCTTTTACTTGAACATTTTCAGTAAAAGAGGAAATTGGCAATTGAGAAGGAGTTGAAAAAAATTTATTATCTTCTTTTTCTAACTTAATAGAAAAGTCTTTATCATTTATCTCTAACTTATGAATCTTTGATTCCTCAAATTCCTTCATAAGATTTCTTATTTGTCTTAAATCCACAATTTCCCTCCTTGTATCTCTTTTTTAGTAAATCCCCTTATATAAAACAAGTAAAGATTTTCAACAGAAAATCTTTACTTTTGGCTCTCAATAAAATCAACTATTTGTTGAACAGTTTTAAAAGTTTGCGCCATTTCATCACTTACTTTAATATCGAATTCATCTTCAATAGCCATTACCAATTCAACAGCGTCAAGTGAATCAGCTCCTAAATCATCATTAATATCTGCTTCTAAAGTAATTTGAGAAACTTCTACTCCTAATTCTTCTACTATAATTTTTTGTAGTTTTGTAAATACCATAATTTTATCCTCCTTTATAGTAAATTTACTCTATTTTAACTCTATATAATGCACTTGTCAATTTATTTTGATGTTCAAAGCATCATTCTAATTTTCATATTTATAGGGGCTCATACGTTATTGCATGACGTATGCGAGGGTACACATACATTACGACACTAATTTTGATAGTACCACCTAGTAAATATGGAATAAAAGTGGCTAAAACACTAAATATAGTGGTACTTGTAAGATATGATATATATGCGGCTCCAGTCATATATATTAATATATTTCCGACTATCAAAACGATCAATATATACAAAATATTCTTATTTATAAACTTTACACTTTTCATAATTCCTATAAAAAGTGTTGCAAATACAAATCCAATTATGAAACCACCACTTTGAGAGAATAATACAGAAATCCCACCTCTATAATTACTAAAAACTGGTATCCCTATAACACCCATCAAAACATAAATCACAATACTCAATGTTCCAAGCTTTGGACCAAGCAATAACCCAGCTAGAAAAACAAACATTGTTTGAAGTGATATTGAAGGTAGACTTCCTAGAGGAATTGAAATCCCCGCAGTAGCTGCCATCAAGGCAGGGAATATTGCCACTAAAGCAATTTCTCTTACATTTAGTTTCATTTTAGTATAACTGGTCGAAGCTGATTTCATTTGGTGTTCTATATTCAATACTACTTTCATGTTCTAAAATCAAATTACCATTTTTATGAATTCCTTTGATCAAGAACTGTTTTGAATCGAGTAATATCTTTTTCCCAACAACCATTGAACTTGTAATGTATTCTTTAAAAACAAGTTCATAATCTTCTGATTCAAGTTTGTTGTAGTGATTTATAAATTTATCCAACACTTCTTCAAGTAAATACTCTTTATTATTTTCAATCTTAAATGATGTAGCTTTATTCCTTAAAGACTTAAAATCTTGTTGGTTTATATTGATCCCAATCCCAATCACAAGATATTGGATATCTAAGCTGCCATAACTTTCAGTTAGAATGCCACAGATCTTTTTATCTTCCACTAAAATGTCATTTGGGTACTTAATTCTACCCTTTATATTAAACTCTCTTAAAAGTCTTATAATAGCTACTGATGTTTTAACAAGATTATCAAAAATTAGAAATCTATTTATTCCTTCTTTCAAAAGGATACTAAAGTATAAGTTCCCATTTTCACTCATCCAAGTGTGGTTATTTCTTCCTCTTCCATGTGTTTGAGTATTTGATTGTACTATTGTTCCGTGTTCAAGAGAGTTTTGATTAATTTT
>CAYYOU010000163.1:0-3485 GCA_964473425.1 uncultured Candidatus Izemoplasmatales bacterium
GTGTAAGGTGTATACTGTTCTAACATAAAATTCATCGCTCGAACCATATCAATGACTTGATTTTTCTGTTGTTCAAATAATTCGTTTGTTTTTTGTATCACTTCAGTAGAAATTACTTTATTTTTTGTTTCAAGCTTATAATTTAATTCATAGTTTTCAAGAAATTTAGAATATATAATTCTCGAAATTCCCCAAGAAAAAGCAACAAGAAGGACAACAGTACTTATTTTAGGAATAAACGGTCTTTCAAACAAGAACCCACCTGCAAAAAATCCCGCAAATAATATATATATCAAGCTAAGAGAATATATAATTGTATGATGCTGCCATTTTAAGTAAAGGACTGAAGAAACCGATAAAACTACTATTGAATAAGTTCCAAATAGTTCATATCGATTAGGAACTAATGCAAGTAAACTAGAACTCCATAAAACTACACTTACAATTTGAATGAAAATTAATAGGGTATGATATCTAGTGATAATAGTATTTCTTGGCTTATATAAATGAAACAAAACAAATATTGTTAAAGAAGAAATGAAAAATACTAGATTTAGATTTTTGATAACTTGAAGATCATCTTCGATATACGCTATTGCACCCATAGTAAAAGAAATAAAAAGCATGATTATAGAAAAAGTATTTGATCTATTATAGTTAATATAGCGAACACTTTTTATATATAAATCTACATCTTTTTCTGGATAGGTTTTTAATAGAGAACTAAGTATTTTTTTCATATTTTCACCAACCATTGTTGATAACTTATTATATTCTATGAAGAATAATAATTCAAGTATGTGTTTTATATTGACTATAAAGAGTACATTCACTACAATATATTCAATCTTCTGTATCGTGAGTAAAAAGACATAAATATTCTGTCTTTTTACTTATTCCTTTGTGTTATAATGTAGTAGAATAGAAAATAAGAGAGGTGTTTTATATGGATAAACGTGTAGAATTATCAGTAATATTGAGTAAAAAGAATCCAAAAGAATTAAAAATGATCGTAGGGTTTGATGGATTTGTTGATGAAATAATTCATGTTGTAGATAAACGTATAGATAGTGAGCATTTTACTAGAATTAATACAATTGAAGCATTAGGGAATAGGATTGTAAGGGCTAGTGGACTATCTACTAATATAGAATTGGTTCCAACGATTAAAAAAATTGGGGGAAATGGTCCGATTATGTGTAATGCATTATCAAAGCATAACCCAACTATTGCTTATATGGGTGCACTTGGTTATCCATCTATCGATGATGTTTTTAAAGAAATGGAAGATAAAGTTAGTCTTTATTCATTTGCTACAAATGGGCATACCGATGCATTAGAATTTGATGATGGTAAGTTATTGCTCGGTAAAATGCAATCGTTAAACGATGTAACATATGAGAATCTGTTAAAAGCTGTTGGTGAAAAAGAATTTGTTACTTTATTAAGTAATGTGGATTTGTTTGCTAATGTAAACTGGAGCATGTTACCAGGGTTAACTGACTTATGGGAAAAAGTAGCAGATAATTTGCTATCTGAATTGCCAAATAGAAAGAATAAACCTTGCTTTTTTGTTGATTTAGCTGATCCAGAGAAAAGAGAAGATGAAGAAATCAAAAGAGCACTCGGAATCTTAAAACGTTATACTAATAAATTCTTTGTCATACTGGGGTTAAATAAAAAAGAGGCATATGATATAGCTAATGTATTAGACTTGTTTGATGATCAATCACTAAAGCATATGCAAGTTTCCTTAGAAGACTTAAATATTGCTTTACAAGAATATTTAGATATTGATTGTGTTGTAATTCATCCGGTTGATAGATCATGCTGTGTCATAAATGGGGAATTTTATGTGGAAACTGGACCTTATATTGCAAAACCTAAATTATCAACTGGTGCAGGTGACAACTTCAATGCAGGGTTTGTGTTAGGGTTATTACTAGGGTTAACTCCAGATCAAGCACTTTTAACAGGAATGTCAACATCTGGGTTCTATGTTAGAAATGCAAAAAGTCCAGATTATAAAGAATTATGCACATTTATGAATGAATGGGCAAATGAAAAGATTGAATAAAAAAATATATTACAAAAAGGATATGGATTTGATTTCTTAAAATTAGAAAACAACTTTCAAAGAAGCTTGGTGAAAACTAAACTTCTTTTTTTTGACACTAGTTCAATAGATATAATGTTTTTTAATAAAAAGCTTTTTAGTGCCTATATAATAAGGTAGAATAAAATATATTGATTAAGGTGGAGATTTAGTTATGGAAAACCAAGAAAAACCATATAAAAGAAGAGTTAGATACACAGGTAAATACCCCAAGGCATATAAAGATAAGTATAAGGAATTAAATCCAGAAAAATATGGAGATACTGTAGCTCACGTTATAGATAAGGGAAGTACTCCAGCAGGAATGCATATCCCTATTATGGTAAAAGAAATCATAGACTTCTTAAAAATCGTTCCGGGACAAATAGGTTTAGATGTTACCTTAGGTTATGGTGGCCACACATTAGAAATATTAAAGTGCTTAGATAAAAAAGGACATTTATATGCGCTTGATATAGACCCAATTGAGTTACCAAAAACAAAGGAAAGATTAGAGAAAGAAGGATTTGGGGAAGAAATACTAACAACCAAACTAATTAACTTTTCTGATATTGATATGGTATTAGAAGAAACGGAGCAATTTAATTTCGTATTAGCTGATTTTGGAGTATCATCGATGCAAATAGATAATCCAGAAAGAGGATTTTCATTTAAATCTGATGGACCATTAGATTTAAGAATGAATCCAGAAATTGGAATTCCAGCTTCAACTCGGTTAAGAAGACTATCACAACCTCAGTTAGAGGGAATGTTGATAGAGAATGCAGATGAACCATATGCTGAGATTATATCAAAAGCTATAGTTACAGCAAAAGAAAATGGGATATATATTGATACAACTTTAAAACTTCAAACAGTAATAAGTGATGCATTGCAGTTTATACATATAAACACAAGAGAGCGAGATATCAAAAAGTCATGCCAAAGATCATTTCAAGCTCTAAGAATTGATGTGAATAGAGAGCTTGAGTCTATTTATAATTTCTTAGAAAAACTACCAGTCGCACTTGCTCCATCTGGGCGAGTAGCAATACTGTCATTTCACTCAGGTGAAGACAGACTAGTTAAGAAATCTTTTAAAAAGTTTTTGAGAGAAGGAGTTTATAAAAAAATATCTTCTGAAATCATAAGACCAACAGATGAAGAATGTCGAATAAATAATCGCGCAAAATCTACTAAGATGAGATGGGCTATAAAAGCATAAAATATTAGAATGTAATAGAAAAGAGGATATTATGGGTAAAAAATACATTGAAGAAAACATTGAAAAATTAAGAAAACAAAGAGATGATAACGTAATTGGTGGTTATCGTGATTTGGTTGTAAAAACATACAAATACATCAAAAAGCAGATAGATAAATCTAAAAC
>CAYYOU010000164.1:0-3470 GCA_964473425.1 uncultured Candidatus Izemoplasmatales bacterium
TAAGATGTAATATTCTTGATCTCTTTTCAAGAGATTACTCATATTATTTAACAGCATATTCATCGGAATATTTTTAGCTGTTGGTATACTTGATTCTTCAAGCTCAAATGGTTCTCTGATATCAATGATAATTAATGATGTATCATTAATGATTTTTAGTAAATCTTTTGCATATATGTGATATAAATTATCAGTATGTTCAAACATCTTAATCACCCAATCTATAATGTTATAGTGTATTCATTATAATATATCTTTTGACAAAAAGCATAAAAAATGTATAATTATTTTGTATACTAATTATAGGGGGCACTGAGATAATGGTTAAAGAAATGTGCTATAAATTAAACAAAAGCAGTATGTTGTACAAAAGATTAATGTCTAAACATTTAGAACGCTTAAACATTACCTATTCACAATTAATGGTTTTAAGAGTAGTTAACCAAGAACCTGGGATTACTGCGAAAGAAATATTAATGCAAATGGATACAGATAAAGCAACTTTATCTGGTGTTCTTTCACGCTTAGAAAGAAATCTATATATCACACGTGTAAAAAATGAAAAAGACAAGCGTATTCAAAACATATATATTAGTAAGGGAAGCGAACAACTATGCAATGAGGTTTCTATCATTGAAAAAGCTTGTATTGCTGACTTAATTGCTGGAATAACACTTGGAGAAGCAGAACAATTTTTACATATACTTGATCGTTTTATTGAAAATCAAGTAAGAAAAATCGAAGAAAAATTCTAATATTTAAATCTCTTTAATAATGTAAATTATAGAGAGATTTTTTAATACATTATCATGTTTATATGTTATAATTATCTTAATATGAGTAATATAAGGAGGAAATAATGAGTTTATTGAAAGAATTATCAATGCTTAATGCAATTCCTGGTAACGAAAAACAAGTTAGAGATTACATGACTAAAAAAATGGAGACACTAGGAAGTGTTAGTTATGATAACCTAGGAAGTATTATTGCTAAAAAAATCGGGGACCCTGATGGTCCTAAGATTATGGTTGCAGGACACATGGATGAAGTTGGATTCATGGTAACAACTATCACGAAAGAAGGATATGTTAAATTTACTCCCGCAGGTGGTTGGTGGAGCCAAGTAATGCTTGCTCAACAAATGACAATTACAACACAAATTGGATTAGAAATAAGAGCCGTTATCGGCGCAAAAGCACCACACATTTTAACTCCTGAAGAAAGAAAAAAACCAGTTGAAATGGATAAAATGTATCTTGATTTAGGTGTTGCAAATAAAGAAGAGGCTGAAAAACTTGGTATTAAACCAGGTGATATGGTTACTCCTTATATTGAAATTCAAAGATTAAGTAATAGAAAATTTATGCTAGGAAAAGCTTGGGATAATAGAGCTGGTTGTGCTGGAGTTATACAAGTACTTAGTAATATCCAAAATAGAAAACATGACAACATTTACTTCGGAGTTGGAACTGTTCAAGAAGAAGTAGGACTTCGCGGGGCAAGAACTGCTGCATACGGAATAGAACCTGATATTGGTATCGCGCTAGACACTACAATAGCTTTTGACTTTCCTGGTGGAAACAAGAACACAGAGCTTGGAAAAGGCGTAGGAATAATGTTTAAAGATAGTTCTATGGTAGGACACAAAGGACTTAGAGATTTTGTAGTAGGTGTTTGTGAAGAAGAGAAAATTCCTTATCAATTAACGTTCTTAGAACGTGGTGGAACTGATGGAGGAGCAATACATATGACAGCTAACGGAGCTCCGTCTATTGCACTTTGTTTACCAGTAAGATATCTTCATTCACATACTTCAATTGTTCATGAAGATGATTATGATGCAATGGTTAAACTTGTTACTATATTAATTCAAAAATTAGATAGAGAAACAGTAAATAGAATAACTTATCAATAAAAGAAAAGGCCTAATTGGCCTTTTTGTTCTTAGGGGGAATTACTAATGAGAGTAATTGCTGGAAAACATAGAAGAAGACTATTAGTAGAAGTAAACAGTAAAACAACAAGAGAAATAAAGGACAGAGTAAAAGAAACTATTTTTAATAGTATTGGTCCTTATTTTCACGATGAAGTAGTTTTAGATTTGTTTGCTGGTAGCGGAGCACTTGGAATAGAAGCGATAAGTAGAGGAGCCAGCAAAGCTGTATTTATCGATAATTTCTATCTTGCTATTAAAACAGTAAAACATAATTTAGAGACATTAGGAATTACTGAAGGATTTGTATACAATTCAGGATATTTAGATTATCTATATAAAACTGAAGAAAAATACGATTTAATCTTTTTAGATCCTCCCTATATAATGGAGGAAATTAATCAGGTTATATCAGTTATTAGTGATAGAAAAATTCTTAGTGAAGATGGAATTATTGTCTGTCTCTATGAAAAAAATAATTCGATTAAAGAAGAGAATAATGATATAATAGAATATAAACAAAAAACAATTGGAGTTACAAAAGTTTCATTCATGAAATGGGGAATATAAATGAAAGTCGCAGTTTATCCAGGTAGTTTTGACCCAATCACTTATGGTCACATGGACGTAGCTAAAAGAGCATTGAAAGTTTTTGATCGTTTAATTATTCTAATCAGTGTGCATCCTACTAAAAAGGCTTTTTTTACACCTGAAGAAAGAGTCGATATGGTCCAAGAAGTACTAAAAGAATATTTAGACAAGATTGATATTCGCATTTCTTCAGATTTAACAGTGTATGAAGCTAAAAAGCTGGGTGCTACTCACATGATCCGTGGACTAAGAGCTGTCACAGATTTTGAATATGAATTTCAATTAACACATGCTAACCGTGTACTAGATAATGAAATTGATAGCATCTTCTTTATGACAGACAATAAATATGTTTTCTTAAGTAGTACAACAGTAAAAGAAGTAGCTCTATTTAAGGGCGATTTGACTAAATTCGCGTCACCATATGTCATAAAAAAACTACATGAAAAAGTAAAATAAAAAGATAAACTAATTTAGTTTTTCTTTTTATTGAGTATAAGAGTTTGTTTTTATTTATAAAAATGTTAATATAAGATAGGTGATAAATATGGACGAAAGAGAAAAAGTATTTGGGGAATTAAGGAAAAACAATATACGTATTACAAAGCAAAGAAGAGCCATTATTGACGTATTAGAAGGTAAACATTTAACCATTCAAGATGTCTATTCAGAACTCAAAAAACGAGGGTATAACAACTTAGGTACTGTTTATAATAATATCGATTTTTTACTAGAGCATAAAATTGTAGCACAAATATTTATAAATGGGAAAAAACATTACGATTTAACAATAGATGATAAATCTCATAGTGCTGATTCTCATATTCATGTTACGTGTAAAGTAAATAATAATATTATTGAAATTAACGACAGTGAAATTTTTGATCTTATCAAGAACCACGCTATCTTTAAAGATTTCACTATAAATAAGCTTCAACTAGTTGTT
>CAYYOU010000165.1:0-3427 GCA_964473425.1 uncultured Candidatus Izemoplasmatales bacterium
TATGTTGCTGTACCTCTTCCTATTTCATCAAATAGAATAAGGGATTTCTTAGTTGCGTTTTTGATGGCGTTGTTTGCATCAAGCATCTCAACCATAAAGGTTGATTTTCCACTAACCAAATCATCAGCTGCTCCAATTCTTGTAAAAATTGCATCAAAAACTGGTATCTTTGCACTTTTCGCTGGTACAAAAGAACCGATTTGAGCTAATATAGTAGTTAATGCCATTTGTCTCATATATGTAGATTTACCACTCATATTTGGTCCAGTTATTAATAGTATATTTGTATTCTTATCAAGTAGAATATCATTTGGAACAAATTCTGTGTCTGTTAGAACCTTCTCAACGACAGGATGTCTTGAAGCAATTATTTCAACAATATTATTATCTACTAAGATAGGTCTTGTAAGATTTAGTTCTTCACTAACAATACTAAGAGCTATCATCATATCTATTTCACTTATGATATTTGCGTTTTTTTGGATTACTGATATTTCATTTCTTGCTTTATCTCTTAATTCTAAGAACAATTCGTATTCTAAATTAATGCTTCTCTCTTCAGATGATAAAATAATTGTTTCTTTTTGTTTTAATTCTTCTGTAATATAGCGTTCGCTATTTGAGAGCGTTTGTTTTCTGGTATACCCAAATTCATCTTTAACATTAGCTATTTGTCCTTTAGGAACTTCAATATAATAACCAAATACTCGATTATACCCAATTTTGAGTTTTCTAATTCCAGTTCTTTCTCTTTCTGTTTCTTCTAATTCTTTTAACCAAGATTTTATGTTTAAAGCGTTATTTCTAATTTCATCCAAATCTGAGTTATAACCTTCTTTTATGATTCCTCCTTCTTTAATTGTTAGAGGAGGATCATCAACTAAAGAATTAGTAAGTAAACTAAAAAACTCTGTTAATGAATCCAAGGATTCAGATAAAAAAGTAGTATGAGAATTTTTTAGTGAGAGCAAATCTTTCTTAAGATTAGGTAAAATACTCAATGATTTGCGAAGTTGTACTAAATCTTTACCATTCGTGTTTCCATATGAAATCCTACCAACAATTCTTTCAAGATCATACACATTTTTAAGTAAGTCCTTGATTTCTTGTTTTATAATAAATTCTTTATTTAGGATATCAATAGTATCATATCTAGTTTCAAGTGTTTCTTTATTAACAATAGGTCTTAGAATTTGTTTTTTTAGATAACGAGACCCCATTGCTGTTTCACATTTATCAATCAACCAAAACAAACTACCAATACGGTTGTTGTGTCTTAGAGTCTCGGTTAATTCCAAATTTCTGATGGTATTAGAGTCCATTTTTACATAAGAAGATGCTTCTAATACTATCGCTTTCTTTAAATGCATCAATTCTCTTTTTTGAGTTCTAATGATGTAGTTAAGAAGTCTCTTAAATGTTTTTTTCTCTTCTTTTGTCGGTAGATGTTTATACAAATCATCAAATACTTCAGGGACTTCAGTTTCATTGTTAATTGAAACAGCAATTCCTTCTGATTTGATATATTTTTCTAAATGAGTCTCATCAAAAAAATTCGAGATAACGATTTCTTTTGGAGAGATTTGAAGTAATTCATTCATTAAGATGTTTAGATCCTTTGGTAATACAAGTGAGTATGATTCTCCTGTTGATAGATCTAAAAAACTAATCGTATAATTGTTTATATTTATTCCTATAGCTGCTAGATAACTAATTTCTTCACTTTTGTTTTCTATGAAAGTCCCTGGAGTTATTAATCTAACAACTTCTCTTTTCACAATCCCTTTTGCAACACTAGGGTCTTCAACTTGTTCACAAATTGCTACTTTGTAGCCTTTTAATATTAATCTTTCAATATATGAATCAGCAGCATGATGTGGTACTCCACACATTGGAATCTTTTCTTTTGTTCCAGCATCTCTTCCAGTTAACTGAATTTCTAATTCTCTTGAGGCAAGAAAGGCATCTGTGAAAAACATTTCATAGAAATCCCCTAGTCGAAAAAAGACTATAGCGTCGTTATAGTCTTCTTTTATAGTGAGATATTGGCGCATCATTGGCGTATATTGTGATTTATCTATACCTTCCATGTTACCACCTGATTTATAATAATATAGTTGAAACTAAGTAACCTACAAATACTACAATAGAAGCAGCAGCAACTATTAGTAGGAATTTATTGAATTTCTTTCTTCTCGCTTCACTTACTTTGCCTGCAATTTCTTCAAATTTCAAGTTGTATAAATATTCTTCAATATTCATTCCTGCAAATATTTTTAATGAGTTTATGTATTTAGGAACTTCTTCTTGTGGCATTTTTATTAAGATGTATTCTATCATATCTGATTTTTTAAGTTCAATAGATACATTTACTTTTCTTCTTTTTGCATATCTTTCAATTTCTAAAATTGATTTTTTTGAAATCTCATCAATTTTCTCTTGGTCAAAATTTAATTTAATTGCAACAATGTCTATTAATTGTTTTTTATTTATTCTTCTTGGAATTTCTACACCATAAATTTTACCTAAATCACGCACTTCAGTTAGTGTAGTTGCACTTGTTAAAACTTCTTTTGCTTTTTCAATTTCGGTTCCATCAAAATAGCCTACTGGTTCAAAATATACTTCTTCAAAATTCTTTCTAACTTCTTCAAATGATTCTTGATTTTCTCTTGAATACTTCATTGTCAGGTTTTTAAGTTTAACAAACTCAAGGTTGTTAATCCCTAAATCAGTTCTATTTCTAACTATGATATCCCAAAAATCCTTTTTATATTCCGTTACATTGATTTCTAATTGATAACCAGATGCAAGTCTTTCAAGCTGAAATATAGTAAATTCATCAAAAAACTTTAATCGGTGTTTCATTTCATCAGAAAATTTATTTGAGCTTTCAGCTGTCGCTATTGCTGGTGCAATATTCTTTCTAATTAATGCTTTATGTAAATAATATGGTAAGTAAATTTCCTTGTTCACCAAGTACTTCACAATTTCATGTGAGGGAATAACTGTAAATGAATCAACTAATTTGGAAATTTTTACTTTCTTAGAGTATAAAAATATTGAGTCTTCTTCTCTTTTACCCTTTTTTGCCATTTATAACACTCCTTCACCATTTTTGCATCTAAATATATTATACATTACATAATTTCCTAAATCAAGGGGAAATTGCTTTTTGTAGACATTTCCCACTATTCAACAAAAAAACACACACTTCGAAATTGACTATTCGAAATCTGTGTTTATCTCTTTTGAAATTATTTTTTGAACCAGATCTAAATCTAAATTGACCTCTTCAAGTAACTCTAAGTATTCTGATAAAATCAAATGATACATAACTTTTTCTTTTGCATTATTATAGTTTTTTACAGCTAGTTTAAAGCCTTTAATGTTATTTTCTCTTTCAATTACAATTGTATTTTGAAGT
>CAYYOU010000166.1:0-3410 GCA_964473425.1 uncultured Candidatus Izemoplasmatales bacterium
GAGAAATTATGTGTCGAATCTAGTTATGTGCTGAGTTGAACAATTATGCTTAGTCTTAAGTACATTTCCAGAAATTCAAGCACATAAATATAAGACTATAAAGATTGTAAAAAACTTAGTATTGCATCAGACCCGTGATACCTTGCATTAGTATTTTGGGATACTGGTTCTTGTACTTTTCTTAATGCACTTTCTTTCAATTTTAAATCTGTAACCATGTATTTATGTGTTGTTTCAATGCTTTCATGTCCGAGTATTATAGCGATTGTTGAGATGTCAACACCAGATTGTAGTAAACTCATTGCGGTAGAGTGACGAAATACATGTGGAGAAATTGTCTTTTGTTCTAGAGAGAGGCATTTCTTTGAGGCTTCTTGCACAATACAATCTATTCTATAACGAACACCTGAGCGGGTTAAGTGATCAACATTTCTACCTGATAATATATAATCATTCTCTTGGACTTTATGTTCACTAAGATATTGAATCAAATGCTTTGTAGTGCTCTTCCACAGTGGAACAGTTCGTTCTTTTCTGCCCTTGCCCATGATTTTTAAATAGCAAATTTTATTACTAGATATTATAATATCGCTTTTCTTGACTGAAATCATTTCAGAAACCCGAATTCCTGAATTATAAAGAAGTAGTATCATTAAGTAATCTCGTCTTCCATTAGAAGTTGAAACTTTACAATTATCAAGCAATGAATTTATTTCATCTTTTGTTAAATAATCGACCTCTTTTTTTTCTGTATTACGAAAAGGAATAGCCTTAATTTTTCGTATAATCCCTAAATATTCAGGAGCTTCATAAGAGACGTATTCCATAAATGATTTTATAGCAGCAAGTCTATTATTAACTGTTCTGCATTTGTTTTTTCGAATCTTTTCTAAATAATTCATAAATTTCACAATAATATCCGCATCGATATTTACCATATTAATTGCATCTGGTTTTATATTAAGTTCACCTTTCAGATATTTTAGCAAAATCCTAAAAGTATCTTTATAAGATTTAATTGTACAACAAGATACTCTCTGTTGATTTATTAATCGTTCTAAGAAAAACCTTTGTAATAAACTTTGAAAATCATTATTTTTCATCAAGATCACCTTCAACCTCATAAAATTTTTTTTCGAAATTTTGAGTAACAAACTGAAGTAATTCTTGAGTTCCTGTCAAATACCAGTAGGTATCAGCTACTTTAACGTGCCCTAAAAAGACTGATAAATAAAGAATCTTATTATCTACATTTATGCCTTTTTTAAGCCAACTAAGAAGTGTGATGGATGCAAAAGAATGACGGATATCATATAGTCTAGGAGGACGTCTATTCCATGATTTCATATTAGTCAACAATTTTTTCCTAATCACTTGAAATGCATACTCGAAATTTTTTAAATATAGTTGGCGAGCTTTAGTCATAAGAAAAAAATGAGAGTCTAAAAAATCATTTCTAATTTTATTTCTAAGATGTACATACGATTTAAGTTTAGAGACTGTTGTCTTATGTATCGGTAGAACACGATTTTTTGAGAACTTCGTTTCTCTGATAAAAATTAAACCCTTATCTAAATCAATGTCGGTATCCATTAATTTACATAACTCATTGGGTCGCATTCCAGTCGTCCACAAAAGACCAATGGCTGTTGAGATTGTTTTGCTTCTAAGTCCATCTGGAGAATGCAATTTTAGCGCAGATTCCATTAGTATATAGATTTCGTTTTTACTATAGATGTAAGGAGTTGTTCTTCCATGACATTTTCCAAACATTCCCTTTGGGGATATTTGTGCTTTAGAATCAAATACAGTAATATATTTTGCAAACGTCCTAACTGTTTCTATTCTTCTAGCCATGTAATATCTTGAATATGTTTCCTTAAGAGTGGCCCATCGCAACGCAATGGCAATTGAAAGAGAACCATCATGGCCAGTGGAGACAGTGTATGCAGCAAATCTTCTAAGTTCTTGAGCTTCTACTTCTATTTTATAACCAAGACTTCTTTTATATGTAATGTACTCTTCAACCTGACGTGAGATAAGATTATCAATCATAATCTATCCTCTGGCCATATCCCAGCCACATCTTGTAATTGAGTAAAATTTAGTTTTGTATAAATTAAAGTTGTTTCAATAGATTTATGTCCAAGAACATCCGCTATAGTTTTTAAACCGATCCCATTATTGATCATGTTTTTAGCAACTGTATGTCTTAGTGTGTGAGCACCTGTGAAATTATCTAATCTAGCCCTTATAGCTGCATTTCTTATTGTATTCCTTATCTGAGATGTTCCCATTGATTGACCCTTTTGATTCTTATATCTTACAAATAAAGTTCTTTCAATGGTATTTGGTCGACAATGTAATAAGTATGATTCAATGGCTTTTCCTGTGCATGAATTTAACGGTAGAGTTCGTTGAGAATGAGTTTTAGTATTTTTTATAGTTATGGTACCCTCTACCCAATTAAAATCGTCTAAAGATAAACCAGAAACTTCAGAACACCTTAGCGCTAAATCACTTAAACACCTCGCAATAGCATAATCACGAATACCATATGACTTTTTTCTATCATATGAAGAAAAAAGTCGTTCTAACTCAATATTCGTAAGATATTTAGGTTGGCTTGATCGTTTCCATACAGGACTTGTCATTGGAAGTTTTAGTATTGCTTCAGATTTTAATCCATAAGAAAACTCTAAGTATCGAATATAGTTTCTGACTCTTACGATTATCGTTTTCTTAGATTCCTTTGAAAGATGTGAAAGAGTCTTTGATATAAAAATGTGTACATGACTAAATAAAATCTTTTGAGGTAAAAAGTCTTTTTGAGGAAAGCTACTATATAACAAATATTTAACTGTGCTAGAAGTCGAAGCAATTGTAGAGTCACACAGTCCGGCCAATTCTTTTAGATATTTTCTAAATTTTTGTATTTCTAATTCAATATTCAAATCTAAATCATAATTCTTTAAACTCATTCGATATAAAAAATATTTTCCAGTAATAAAATAATAATACAGATGAATTGCAGCTTGAACCAAAGCTTTTTGAGATATTTGGGGAACTTCATCAACATATTCTATCATGTACTGTTTCAGCTTTAAATAATCCTTTTTCTGAAGGAACGCTGAGTCTTTATACTCGAAAAACCTCTTGATCTTTCGTATATAAATCGGAATAATGTGTTTCGAATAACCATTATTCACCAAGTATTCTTTAAATCCTATAATGTGATCTTTGTCTATTACATTGTTCATAAGCATAGTCTCCTTTTTGTTTTATAATATCAAAGATATGCTTATTTTGTTATGTTCCGAAAAAAAATACCCTAATGAGCTACAAAGGCATTAGGATACTTGTTCAACACATAACTAGATTCGACACATAATTTCTCTTATGTGCTTAAG
>CAYYOU010000167.1:0-3399 GCA_964473425.1 uncultured Candidatus Izemoplasmatales bacterium
TCCACCAATTAAAACTCCTTGTTGTTTTAGAAAGTCTTCTAAATCAGTATTAAACATTTCACTTTTTACAAAAACCATATTAATATCAAGATGATCATAATCTACTTCTAAACTATCTATAAGAGATAGTTTATCAGCTAAATGCCTAGCATTATCATGGTCAATTTGTAGTCTTTTGACCATCTTTTTTAGTGAAATAAGACCTGGTGCACCTAGTACTCCAACTTGTCTCATTCCTCCACCAAGCATTTTTCTTCCTCTTCTTGCTTTTTCAATAAACTCTCTTGTCCCACATAACATACTTCCAATAGGACTAGCAAGCCCTTTGGATAAACAGAATGTTACGCTATCAGCGTATTTAGTTATCTCTTTAGCATCTACTCCTAAAAAGACTGCAGCATTAAATAATCTTGCTCCATCAAGGTGAACAGATAATCCATTATATTTTGCTAAGTTATAAACACTTTCCATATAACTCAGCGGTAACACTTTACCATTACCGTGTGCATTTTCTAAACATATTAAACTTGTGTCAGGATAGTGAACATCATTCCCTCTTATTCCTTTTTCTATTTCATCTAAAGGCATCATTCCATCAATTTCTTCAATCAAATGATAACTTACAGAGCTAATAACAGCACTAGCTCCTACTTCATAATTTTTTATATGTGAAGATTTACCAACTATTATCTCATCTCCTCTAGATGTTAGAGTATAGATTGATAATTGGTTTCCCATAGTTCCACTAGTCACAAATAAAGATGCTTCTTTCCCTGTCATTTTTGCAGCTAATTCTTCAAGTTCTATAATTGTTGGATCATCTTGATAAACATCATCTCCAACAATAGCATTAGCCATTGCTTCTCTCATTTCTTTTGTTGGTTTTGTAACAGTATCACTTCTAAAATCAATCATAGTAATCACCTCTCCTATCATTATATCACTCATATCAATATATACGTAAAAAAAGTTGGCAGTTGCCAACTTTTTATTTTGTTAGTTCAAAAAACATATCTATTTCTTTCACAATTACATCTAAACTACTATTCCAAAACTCTTTTTTAGAAACATCTATTCCAACAAGTAATGCAACATCTTCAACTGACATTTGACCAGCTTTTCTAAGTAATAGATTTACTTATATTGACATATTGATTAAAGTATCTAGTTTTTGTAATTTTGACAAATAAGTGATCGCTTGAAAAAAATGTTGATTCATGCTATAATTGTATAGAAAAGGACGTGAAAAAATATGAAAAAATTATTAGCAATTATGATTGTTTTTTTTATTGCAATCACATTATCTGCTTGTAAACAACCTAATGTAATTATTATAGGTGAAGGTAATTGGGACTCAAATGCTTTCCATGATCAAGTAGCAAAAATCATTATTGAAGAAGGGTATGGAATTGAAGTTGACGTTGTTCCAGCTGACACATCAATTATGGTATCTGGTTTAAAAACTAATGATGTTAATTTAACAATGGAATTATGGAGTGAAAATGTTCTTACATACGCAGACGATATCGCGAATGAGGAATATGTTGAAGTAGGGACTAACTTTGATGATAATGCACAAGGTTTATACATCCCTAAATATTTACAACTTGAAAATCCAGGTTTAGTTTCTGTAATGGATTTATTGGATTTTCCAGAACTATTTCCTAATCCTGAAGGTGGAGATTTAGGAATTATTTATGGTGGTCCAGAAGGTTGGGGCGCTTCACTACATTTACATGCTAAAATGATAGAATATGGTTTAGATGAACTCTTTACATTTAAAACAATTGATTCAAGTGCAACCTTAAACGCAACTCTTGCTAGTGCTTATGCACAAGAAGAACCTTGGGTTGGATACAATTGGGAACCAACTTGGGCACTTGGAGTATATGATATGGTGTTATTAGAAGATAGCGCATATAATCCTGACGACTTTGCGAATGGTATTGGTTCATTCTCAAGTGTAGATGTAAATATCGTAGTTGATAATGACTTTGAATCAAGTTACCCAGGAGTATTTGCATTCTTAGAAAACTATACAACATCTTCTGCTATTACAAACAGTGCACTTGCTTACATGCAAGAAAACGAAGTTGAAGCTGACGAAGCTGCTATTTGGTTTTTACTAGAAAACACAGATTTGTGGGAATCTTGGGTTACTGCAGATGCATACCAAGATGTACTTGATGCAATTCAATAAGAATATCAAATGCAATTCAATAAGAATGTCAAATGACATTCTTATTTATTATAGAAGGAGGAATTAATCATGATACAATTTCCTGAATTTTTAGAGTTTTCAATTGCTGACTTTTTTGACGCAATTGTTAATTGGCTATTAATAAATTTAGCAGATTTTTTTGATTTAGTAACTCTTGTCATTGCGAATGCGTTCAACATTGTTGAATCTGGATTATCTTTCATCCCGTGGTGGTTAATTGTTTTACTAATATTTTATCTTGGTAAAAAACTATACTCATATAAGATGGCTACCATACTAGCATCAATGATGTTTTTCATTGGTATGTTTGGGTTATGGGAAAGTATGCTTTACACAATTGCAATTGTATTAATAAGTGTTATTGTTTCACTGTTTGTTGGTTTACCAATTGGAATTTTTATGGCCAAAAACAGTCGATTAGAGCACATATTAAAACCAATTTTAGATGCAATGCAAACCATGCCTTCGTTTGTTTACCTTATTCCAGCAATTATGTTGTTTGGTTTAGGTAGAGTACCTGCTGTATTTGCGACAACTATATATGCTATACCCCCACTGATAAGATTAACTTATTTAGGAATATCAAATGTGGATAAAGAAGTTGTTGAAGCTGGCCAATCATTTGGAAGTACACCATGGCAAATGTTAACTAAAATTGAATTACCACAAGCCATATCAACAATCATGACAGGTGTAAATCAAACAACAATGATGGCTATGGCAATGGTAGTAATTAGTTCAATGATCGGTGCAGAAGGTATTGGACAAGAAGTTCTGATTTCTATTCGTAGATTAGAAGTTGGGAGAGGATTTCAAGCAGGTTTTGCGATTGTCTTTTTAGCAATTATACTAGATCGTTTATTACAAGGTTTTGCTAATTCTCTTGAAGGAGGAATGGCTACTGATGAATAAATATGTAGAAGTAAATGATTTACAATTAATCTTTGGAAAAGGCAAGAAATTAGAAAAAGCAAAAGAATTACAAAAAGCTGGTTCAAGCAACGAAGAAATTAGAGAAAAAACAGGATGCGCAGTTGGTGTTAGACATGTGAATTTTAATGTTAAAAAGGGCGAGTTATTTGTTATAGTTGGATTATCTGGTAGTGGAAAATCTTCATTAATCCGTTGCTTCAACCTTTTAAATAGACCTACCTTTGGGCAAATTAAAATAGATGGAA
>CAYYOU010000168.1:0-3395 GCA_964473425.1 uncultured Candidatus Izemoplasmatales bacterium
GAATTAACAAGCTTTTAATGCATTCCCATACCACCATGCCAGTCATCTTCATCATTATAATGATCGAATCCTCCATGGTTGTGATAATTAATTTCATTTAAATCAAGAAACTCCATTAAATCAGTCATGAAATCATATCTAACATCATAGTCATCATTTAACTCTTCAATAGTAACAGAGTAATCTACTAGTAATTGATCAATCTTTTCTTGTACTAATACTTGTTCTTCAACTGTTAGGTCTTCTAACATATGTTCTAAAAAATCACCATCATCATGACAATATCCTCCACCCATGTGTCCATAATAGCTGTCTCCATCCATATGGTTGTGATAATCAATTTCATTTAAATCAAGAAATTCCATTAAATCAATCATGAAATCATATCTAACCTCGTATTCATTATTTAATTCTTCAAGTGTAATATCGTAATCTATAAGTAATTGATCAATCTTTTCTTGTACTAACACTTGTTCTTCAACTGTTAGATCTTCTAACATATGTTCTAAAAAATCATCATCATCATTATGCCAATATTCTCCTCCCATATGTCCATAATAGCTGTCACCATCCATATGCTCATAATATCCGTCTCCATCATTTGGAAACATTTCAGTTGTAGCTAGTTTATCTACTCCAAAACCTAAACCAGCACCTGTTAATAATACTAAACCAATTTTAATAATCATTATTTATTCTCCTTTAGGGTAGTTTTTAATTCTTGATATTCTTCAATATTTATTTCACCTTTAGCAAGTCTTTCATCTAGGTGATTATCTGTACTTCTTTTTTGGAAAGAGTTCAAGTTAACATTACCACCTAGTAGTAAATACAACGCAACTCCAATTATAACAAACCATAAAATCATCATAAAATCACCTTCTCTCTTATACTACAACTTTGACTATGACATGATGAACATTTCTCAATCTCAAGATCACGACATTCTTCTGGGATTTCTGTTCTCCCATTTATTATAGTTACTCCAAAGAATAGTAAAATTAGAGTGCCCACAATTACAATACCAATCATTTTGAGTTGATAACTCCTCTAACCTTTTGGTACTCCTCAATAGATATTTCACCTTTTGAAAGTCGTTCATCTAAAATTGTCAAAGAGTCATTTCTAGATTCTGTTTTCTTCTTCACCAACAATATCGTTCCGATAATTATTATCGAATATGATATAAACACTAGGATTGCATTGAGATAATACGAGAATCCTGAATAGTTATCATAGTAACCATAATGATGACTCATCATCCCATAACTATAACCATAATCTGTGAATAAATAGTTATAAAACAGATATCCAACTGAAATACTTATTAAAAAATAAATTAATCCTTTTTTTGTTTTCATTTTTATCACCCAATTAGATTGTATACAATAAATATTAAAGAAATGTGAAGATTACAAAATAATTGTAAACTTCACATTTTCATTTAAAATATCTAATTTGATTGAGCCATTTACAGAATCTAATAGCAGTCTGCACAGATACAACCCAAATCCTTTTCCGTAATTATTGTCAGCATTACTTAATGTGCCTCTAAACCCTTTCTTAAAAATGTTATCAGGATCTATATCGTTTATATTTGATGGTTTCGAAATAAACTCAATATATATTTTGTCCTCAGTTTTTACATTCACTTCAAATACTGACTCAGCAACCGAGTAGTAGTATGCATTAGATATTAAGTTGTCAATTAGTCTTATAAAATCTTTCTCAGTCCATTTAAAGTAAATGTTTGAGGAAATATTTTTCACAATTGAAATTTTCTTATTACTAAAAATTGGAAAATACTCATCAATCTTTTTAGTTAAAATATTTGAAAGATCAATCTTTTTATTACTTTGTCTCTTATTATCTTCAATAATGTCATTAAGAAGATTGTTTATCCTAATAGCAGCATCAAATGATGTTTTTGCTTCTTTCTCACTTATTTTAACGTTTTTAATGATCCTCTCAAAATAAGAATATATGACTGTCAATGGTGTCTTGATGTCATGAGCTAATCCCTTCATATTCATTGATTTTTGTTCTGTAAGTAAATCAATATTTTCTAAATACTTTGTAATTATTTCATGAATATGTTCGAATTCTATGTAGTTGAATTTGCTTTCGTCAACTTTTTCACTGTTAATTAGTTTAAGTACATTGCTAATGTCTTGATCAATTTCCTTAGAACTAAGTTTATTGATTCTTAATAAAATAACCAGAGCGAGTATATATATGATTAGCAATGATAAATTTACATAGATTGTATTATTTTCAATGGCATTTACAGTAATACTATCTGTGTTATCAATAAATACTGTGAAATTGCCTTTCAATGTTTCAATCTGATACTGACTTGTATATAAATGAGCTACATTAGAAGAAAACAGCATGTTTTGGCTATCATCCAATACTTCAATGTCAACTTTATGGATATGAGTATAGTGTTCTACATATTCTAAAGCAAGTTCAACATCATTTTCATTTATGAGATGAGTAGTTAACTGTAGAAATGAGGTATTCTCTTCATCTACTTTGTTAATAAGATAATTATTATTGATAAAATATAGTGAAATATTGATTACAAGGAACACAATAGTAATTATGACAGTTAAAACTAAAATATTTTTCTTGAATTTTTGATTGATAGACTTATTCATCTATATCACCTATAAAAGAATATCCTAACCCATACACTGTTTTAATTAATTTTTTAGTATAAACCTTATTGATTTTTTTTCGAATATTTCTAATATGTACATCAATCACCCTATCAAAAACCTCATCATCGAAGGTATATAGTACATTTAAAAATTGCTCTCTTGTGATCACTTTATTATTTTCTTGAATTAGTAGACGTAGCATTTGATATTCTACACTCGTTAAAGAGACAATCTCGTTATTAATCATTATTTGTGTTTTTCCTTCTTGAAAAACAATCTCTTTTTTGTTAAATGTAGTAATATTCTCTTTAAAGTCTTTTTTGATGAATAGGTTTTCTAACTTTATAATAACCTCTTCTTCCAAAAATGGTTTAAATAAATAATCGTCTGCACCCATTTTTAATCCGTCTAGTTTATCTGGATTTGTAGTCTTTGCAGATATTATTATAATATGCACATTGGAATCTTTCCTAATTTCCTGGATAAATTCTTCACCAGACATGATCGGCAACATCAGATCCGTTAGGATACAATCAATGTGGTTTTCTTTAAAATCTTTAAGCGCATCAAACGCGTTGAAAGAAGGAAATACAATGTATCCTTCTTTTAGTAGTATGTTTTGTAATATAGAATTAATATCTTTATTGTCTTCCAAAACAATAATATTCCTCATAGTATCACCTCTTATTTACTAGGTTTAAATCTTTTCAACCTTAATGCATTTAGTAATAC
>CAYYOU010000169.1:0-3379 GCA_964473425.1 uncultured Candidatus Izemoplasmatales bacterium
AAAAATGCATACAAAACTGATAAATTTAGGCGTTTTTGGTTTAATCTTAGATACCGATATAATCCCTTAAGTGCACTTATTTGGATGTAAATATAGTGGGTTGAATGTCCTAGTGCTCTTCTACTTTCACGATAACGAATAACGTCACTTGTCTTTGCGTATTCAATATGATTTTCTTTTAAGTACATTATGTAATACTTAAAAGCAATTTTATATGATTTTACAGTCGCTAAAGCAAAGGTTTTATCTAAAATATATGACTCGCTTAATTCTTCTAAATGATGATTCTTCAATGTCCTACCTCGCTTCTATGAATGATATGTTTAAAGTATCTTTATTGATTAACATTAGAAAAAGTCTCTTCTCCTAAAATATAGGACTCAATTTGATTCTCTGAATCGTCAGTCATCTTGTTTATATTATGTGCATAGATTAATGTTGAAGACATATTTGAATGACGCATGAATTGCCTTGTTGCTTCTAGTGATCCACCCCTGAGTAAATTAAGGGTCGCAGCTGTATGTCTTAAGGAGTGCGGTGTAATCTTAGTCTCTTCCAGATTAGACTCTTTTAAGACACGTTTAAACATTCCAATAAAGAAGGTTCTTGAAAGATATGGAATATCAGAGTGATTTGAATGTGATATAAACAAATAGGGATTTTTATCTTTTCTTTTGTTTAAATAATCACTAATCGCCTCTTTAACTCCATTAGATATTTTTACAAACTCATCTGATGATTTTCTTCCCTTTCCCTGTACATATAATATTAACTGGTCATTTACAAGCCTAAGGTCTTTTCTTCTTGCCCGTCTTATCTCAACACTTCTTAGGCCACTAGTAATCATCAAATAAATCATCGCATGGTCTCTGTAATGCCAAATGTATTTTCGGTTGTTTTTGGTACACAGGATCAAATGTTTCGCTTGTAGAGCTGTTAAAATCCGTTTAGATACACTGTTCTTTATTTGCTCATTTTTGATTGCTTCGGTGATATCATAAGCGTACTCTACTGGCAAAGCCAATCGATCATGATTTAAGCTTAAATACTTGTACAACCCTTTGATTGCACTAATCTGGTGGTAAATCCAACGCACGGAATATTCCTGATTTCTTTTGTATTCGCGGTAATTAACTACATCACTAGTCTTTGCGTACATAATCTGATGTTCTTTTAGGTAAAGCGTGTATTGCATAAGTACAGTATTATATAATTCCCATGTGCCTCTAGTAATATCCTTTTCTGCAAGATATTGTTTGATTAACGATTCTAAAGGATGCGTATTCATAGTTTAAACCTCCAATCATTCATAAGTTCTTTATAATCTAGTACTGTGGTAGAGTACTTCTTACTTGAATTTTGAAAATTTAGGGATATCTAATTGCAATATAGGGTATATACTTTTATATTTTTCACTACAAAATATACAGTATACTATCTAAATCAAGCAATTTTAGAACTCCATTCGCTTCTCAAGAACTATTATACATTCTTAAGTTATTTTAAATCAAAAATAGTGGACCATTTTTCAACCGATAATTATCAATTGACTGGCCCACTATTAAATTAAACTAACATATACATTACCTGGACTGTTCTTCAAATCTTTGGGTTCGAATCTCTTAATTCAACATGAAATTCACATACTTTTCTCATTGATTTACTCACCTATTAAAGATTATTTCTAATCACGCAAACACCCGATTGGAATTATCATCACTCCATCTTTTCTAGTATACGCAATTTCACCACCAGTCAAAATTATAAGTAAATCAGGTTCTCTTAGTTTTAAATTACGCTTTTTTCCATTTGCTTTACGTATCAATTGCACTACTTCAAGTAGGTGCAGAGCACCTTCTTCAATTTGAGATTTCCCTAACTTCACTTCAATTAGTGCATACCTACCATCGTTTAAGTGTAATACTACATCTACCTCAAGATTCATACGATCTCGATAATATGAAATTCTTCCACCTAGTGCAGAAGCATATACTTTCAAATCTCGAATACATAACGATTCAAACAAAAATCCAAATGTGTATAAATCTTGCAATAATACTTCAGGATACAAGCCTAATGATGCAACCGCAATAGATGGATCAACGAAGATTTTTTTTGAATTGCTTCGAATCGATGTTTTGGATCTAATAGATGGATTCCACGCAGGGATATCATCAATGACAAATAATTTATTCAGTGCATTAACATAATCATAAAAAGATGTTTCAGAAAAATTAGTATTAGTGTTTATATCTTCTATAATGGTTTTATTTGATACAGTTGTGCTTATATTTCTAGCATATGACATTAGTAAGTTTCGAACTTTTGTTGTATCTCTACTTTTTCCATCAACTGTAGAAATATCACTATTAATTATGTTATCAACATATGATGCTGCGACCAACAACTGTGCTCTTTTTGTTTTTTTAAATATACTTGCAGGCCATCCACCTCTACATGTAGCAAACACCAAATCTTCAATTGTAAGTTTTGATGTGATACCGTCAATATCCTTTTTGCTCTCAAATAGTTCTTTCAATGAAATCGCTCCATTTGACTCTTTGGACTCAAAGAGGCTCATTGGAAGCATTGTCAACCTGGCAATTCTACCTGTTCCAGAATGCATAATCTTTGATTCATCGACTGAAGTTGAGCCAGTTAATATATACAATCCTTCTTCACCAATATGATCTACAGACGTTCTTATAGCATCCCATAATACAGGTGCCATCTGCCATTCATCAATTAACCGGGGTTTTTCTCCTTCAAGAAGTAAAGAAGGTTTTGTTTCTGCTGTAACCAAATATCCTTGTGATTTATCCGGATCTTGTAATTCAAGAATACTTTTCGCATTTCTGCTTGCAGTAGTTGTTTTACCACACCATTTAGGGCCTGTAATTAAAACTGCACCAAAAGCTTCAAGATAAACATTTAATTCTTCATCGAATACTCTGTTCCAATAGTCTGTTTTCATCTTTAAACCTCACCTACCTTACTATTACGATACCACACAGTAGTTTATAATGCAATAGAAACGAAGTGATTTGTAGTATTTTAACGGAGTGATTTGTAGTATTATGCCGAAGTGATTTGGAATATATTACTAAATATTTTAAAACACTAATTCAAACTATCTCTGTTTAAACTCCAAATACTTTATTCATTAAAAGAGAAGCGTAAATATGTGTGTATATGTTAATTTAATAGTTGACAATCAATTAATAATTATCGGTTGAAAAATGGTCCGCTAGTTTTACATGATTAAAAATAAGGTTCCGGTTTTTTGTTTGTCCAACTTGATTAACTCTGAAGGTGAACACTCCCCCACTTAATTGAGTAACTCAATTTGAAGAAGGGGCTTCTTAGGTTGTGCGAGCTA
>CAYYOU010000170.1:0-3293 GCA_964473425.1 uncultured Candidatus Izemoplasmatales bacterium
ATTGATAGGTTGGAAGTTCATCAATAAGATGCATTATTTCATCATAATCTTCTTGATTTAGATTAGAATCATTTTTCTTGATCAATTTCTTTACTGAACGACTCTCATGAGATGATACTTCATCATCATCTTGTGTATATAAGTAAACCAATATTAAGAAGGTTAACTTAGTTTTCGATTTGTTAAACTGATGTTCCCACATCTCATGTGGTGTCATTTGTTGTTCCTTAGCATACATCATGCTCGATATCTTAGCAGTTCTTGGTGTTTTCACATATAATTTACTCCTAGATGGTGGTGAAGGTATACGACTCATACTATTCTCGTCCCCTTTATTTATTTGTTCTAAATCAATTGTATCATATTTATAATAAATTAAAAATATTTAAATTTATGAGTCGTTTGCTGTTTTTTTTAATGACTCCGCCCATCTACGAGCTTTTTCAATTTCTCCATCTTTTAATGGTCCTTCGGTATCTGTTACATAAAACCATTCAACAGGTTCTATTACTTTTTTCTTTCGTTTTACTACTGTTTTGACCATTTTATTAGTAGCGTAGCCCATCGAACCAACCATCCATCTCATGATACCTGTTCCTATTGTACCAACATCTATTCGAGTATCAAATAAGGCGATTTTATCAATATTTGAAGGGAATGATTTTAGAAACATTTGAATATACGAAGTTGCTTTAAATGCTCTTGTAGGAGATCCTACTATTAATAAGTCAATTTTCTCATTTATGTTAATATCGGTAACTCGTACACAAGTGCAATCATCTAACACCGTTGCGATTTCTTTGGCTATTTGCTTTGTATTACCAAAATAAGAATCATAAACTACCATATATTTCATTTTTTCACCTCTGACTTTTTCCAATTATATTATATCACAAGTATTTGTAATGAATGATATTAATTGGCTTTAATATTGAAAATAAATATCTATTTAGACAAAAAAAGGTACTGCCTTTATTTAGGGCTGTACCTTTTATAATAATATGTTTTAGATAAGTCCCATCCCAAACGCTGCTGCGAATACTAACGAAATGGTTGTCATTAATTTAATTAAGATATCAATAGAAGGACCAGCAGTATCTTTAAATGGATCTCCTACAGTGTCTCCAGTAACTGAAGCTTTGTGTGCATCGCTACCCTTACCACCGTATTCACCAGTTTCTATTAATTTTTTAGCGTTATCCCAAGCACCACCACTGTTTGCCATAAAGATGGCTAACATAATACCCGTAACAAGTGTTCCTGCTAACATTCCACCAAGTACTTGTGAACCAAAAATAAATCCAACAGCAAGTGGAGTACCAATAGCAAGTAATGCTGGTAATGTCATTTCTTTTAATGCAGCTTGAGTTGAAATTTCAACACAACGTGCATAGTCAGGTTTTTCTGTATACAATAATATTCCAGGCATTTCTCTAAACTGTCTACGAACTTCATTAATCATCTTGTTAGCTGCTTTACCAACAGACTTAATAACCAATGATGAGAAGAAAAATGCTAACATTGAACCAATAATTAACCCAGCCATTACTTTTGGTTGTGCAATATCAATTCCTGATAAACCAGCTTTACGAATAAAGGCAGTAAATAAGGCGATTGAAGTCATAGCTGCTGAACCAATAGCAAATCCTTTTTCAATTGCTGCTGTTGTGTTACCAACTGCATCCAATTCATCTGTGATTTTACGGACTTTTTTATCAAGTCCACACATTTCAGCAATTCCACCTGCATTATCAGCAATAGGTCCATAAGCATCAACACTAATTGTTATACCCGCAGTAGATAACATACCAACTGCAGCAAGTCCTACACCAAGTAACCCACAAGATAAGTACGATCCAATAATACCAGCTGCAAGGATTAGTACTGGAATTAAAGTAGATTCCATCCCAGAAGAGATCCCAGCGATGATATTTGTTGCATGTCCTGTTTCTGATTGTTTTGCAATGTTCTTAACATGTTTATAATCTGAAGATGTGTAATATTCAGATGATAAACCGATTAATACACCAACTGATAACCCAATAATAACACTAACAAAAGGTGCCAATCCAAAATCAATGGTTTTCATATTCATTAATACAAGATTCTCACCCACAAGTTGGGAATATAAACCAGAATTGATTGTATCAATAAATAGTAAATTGATAATCAATGTAAATACTACGAATAATCCACCACTTACATAAGTACCCATTTTCAAAGTCTTAAATGGACTTTTTCCTTCTTTACCACGGACAAAGAATGAACCTATCATCGATGATAAAACTCCAGAAAATGCAATTGCTAGAACAAATAAGATACCACTCATACGTTCGCCAGCAGTAAATACAAGGGCTGCCATTGTTGCAGCTCCAATAATACTTGAAACATAACTTTCTAACAAGTCACTACCCATACCAGCAACATCACCAACATTATCACCAACATTATCAGCAATAACCGCTGGATTACGAGGGTCATCCTCAGGGATTCCGGCTTCAATTTTACCAACTAAGTCTGCAGCTACATCAGCTGCTTTAGTGTAAATTCCTCCACCAACTCGTCCAAATAACGCTATAGAAGAAGCTCCTAAACTATATCCCGCTGCATAAGTTATTACTTCATATGCATCTACGTTTAATAAGAATGCTAATGAAATAACAATAATCAATCCAAGTAACCCAAATCCAACAACACTCATACCCATAACGCTTCCACCTTTAAAGGCTACATCTAAAGCACGAATAATTCCGCTATCTTTAGCGGCAGTAGCTGTTCTTGAGTTAGCATTTGTTGCACTTTTCATGCCAATGTAACCAGCCGCTAAACTAAAGATTGATCCAAGTAAGAACGCTAGTGCAGTTCCTCCTGCATAAAATAACGCTGAATACTTTGTCTGCACAATTACAACATTTGTATTACTATTTGTTGTTAATCCAGAAATAGAATCATACCCAAAATAGAATCCAATAAAAATAACTGTTGTCGCAATTGCGATGAATGTATAAATTACTTTATACTCGCTTCTTAAAAACGCTTTTGCACCATCTTTAATATACCCGCTAATTTCTCTTACTTTTTCTTCACCTTCGTCAAAGGCTAAAACTTTTCGATACAAATAATACGCATAAACCAGTGCACTTAATGAAATTACAAAACCAATTATTAAAAACAATAACAAATTCATAGTTTTCCTCCTCTATATACCTTTTCTATTATACTTATTTTGTTGGTCAATTGTCAAGATGGTTTTAATACTGTTTTTGAATTGTAAATTTACCAATTACTGAATA
>CAYYOU010000171.1:0-3282 GCA_964473425.1 uncultured Candidatus Izemoplasmatales bacterium
ATCAATCATAATAGATGATAGAGACTCATACGTAATTGCTTCCCCTTTTTCAGCCATTTCATGAGCTTTTAACTCGTACGCAGCAAATAGGGTCTGACGGTAGAAGGTAGACAGGATATCGTCAATAGATTGTTGTAGTAAAGTTATCTTATCTTCTTTAGTAGATTTAGCGTTCTTTATGAAATGATCCAATAGATTATGTTCATTAAACGTAGAAGCTATCTCAGCTACAAAAATAGTGTAATTTTGTGTTGCTACTGGCTGACTCTCTGCAGCAAACAATGAATGCATTGAATGCCCTGCTTCATGTGCTAGAGTGAATACACTGTGTAAAGTATCATCAAAGTTTAAAAGAATGTAAGGATGTTGATTTATTGCACCCCAAGAATAAGCTCCAGTTTGTTTCCCTTCTTTCTCAAAAACATCGACAAACCCATCTTCTAAAGCTGAATGTGCTTTATCTTGGAAGTCTTTAGAGAAACCTTTTATTGAATCAAAAAATAGATTTTTAGCTTCATCATATGTGAACTTAGATGCACTTTCTGCTAAACTAATGAAACGATCATAGGTATGATGCTTTTCTAATCCTAAATAATCTTTTCTAATTTTATAATATCTTTTTATAGGTTTTGTATTATCTTTTGCAACTTCGATTAAATTAGAATAAACTTCTAAAGGAATATTATTAGAATATAGATATGCTTCTAAACTTGATTTATAATTTCTGTTTTTCATAACTGCAATATCTCTTTGTAAAACAGTATTATAAATTTGTGCATAAGTATTCTTATGATCAATGTATTGTTTATAGTATGTTTCGAAAACAACTTTTCTATCTTCCGGAGATTCTAAGTCTGCTAGATAACTATTGTAGTTACCACTAGTAATGACAATCCTCTCGCCACTTGACAATACTACTTCTTTATCAATCTTATCTGCCACAGCAAGTGAAGAATATAGACTTCTTCCTTGACTTGACAATTGTGTAAAATTGGCAAGAAGAGATTCGCTTTTTTCATCCAATATATGTTCCTGATTTCTAAATAGTTTCTCAATTCCAAAACGGTATTCTTTTAATTCTTCTGATTTATCAATAAAACTATCTATTTTTTCTTTTCCAATAGATAGTAACTCAGGAGCTTCAAAAGCTGTCGCTTTACTAAGTTTACCGTAAAAGAATCCCATTTTTTGTACTCTTGCTGCATTATCTGTGTTTTTCTTATTCAAATCAGATAACAACGATGCATAAATGTGAACTTTTATATGAATTTCAGATAACTTTTTTTGTAAATTAAAGTATGCTAAAAAATTTTCGTAATTTCCTAGTTTACCTTGGAAACTACCCATTCTTTTAGTCATTTCTTCGAGTTTTTCATAATCGTTTTCCCAGTCTTTAATAGTAGGGTATAAGTTTTTTAAATTCCACTTCATTTTCACCACTCCTCACAACTTTATATATTATATCATATAATAAAAGAAGTAAAAAGAAAACGTTATCACATTTGTTAAATTTTCTTGAATCTTAAGGTTTCTATGTTATAATAGAGTGACACAAGAGTTATATTATAAAAATTATAAAAAAGAGGTGATACAGATGATTATAATTTACACTACTCCAAGCTGTTCTTCTTGTAGAAAAGCAAAAAAATGGTTTGATGATCATCGTATAGAATACCGCGAGAAAAATATATTCAACATAAGACTTACTAGAGATGACATTGTAATGATGCTTAAAAATACTGAAAGTGGATTTGATGACATTATTTCTACTCGTTCTAAAATATTTCAAGAAAAGAATCTTCATATTGAAGATATGACAATGAGTGGATTAACAAATTTCATTATTGAAAATCCAAGTGTATTAAGAAGACCAATTATTGTTGAAGATACAAAGATGCAAGTAGGCTATAACGAAGATGAAATAAGAACTTTTATTCCTCGAAGATTAAGAGAAATTATCATGTGTACTACATGTGATAAAGGCGAAGATTGTGACTACATGAACGCTTTAAATATTTACTTTAAGGAACTTAAGCAACTAGAACAAAAACAATTACATTCAAATTAAAGGTTAACTTATATTTAAGTTAACTTTTTTAATATTTTTAAGTAAAGAAAACGCTTGTACGTATATCCTATTAGTTGTAATTTATAACTAAAACAATTATAATGAATATGAAATCAAAAAATATTAGGAGGAAACAAAAAATGGCAATCAAAGTTGCAATTAATGGATTTGGTCGTATCGGACGTTTAGCGTTCAGAATAATGAATGACAATCCAGATTATGAAATCGTTGCTTTAAACGATTTAACAGATGCTGAAACATTAGCTTATTTATTAAAATATGATACTGGACAAGGTAGATACAAACATGACAGTATTTCTGTAGACGGAGATAGTATTGTTGTAGATGGTAAAAAGACTAAAGTTTATGCACAAAAAGATCCTGAGTTATTACCTTGGGGAGAACTTGGTGTAGAAGTGGTTTTAGAATGTACTGGATTCTTTACTTCTGAAGAAGGAGCAGGAAAACACATTAAAGCAGGAGCTAAAAAAGTTGTTGTTAGTGCACCTGCAAAAGGAAACGTTAAAACTATTGTTTATAACGTAAATCACAAAATTTTAGATGGAACTGAAACTGTAGTAAGTGGTGCTTCTTGTACTACTAACTGTTTAGCTCCTATTGCTCAAGTATTAGATGAAGAATTTGGAATTGTTAAAGGTTTCATGACTACAGTTCATGCTTATACAAATGACCAAAATACTTTAGACGCACCACATAAAAAAGGAATATATGCAAGACGTGGTAGAGCTGCGGCTGCTAATATCGTTCCTACAAGTACAGGTGCTGCAGTTGCAGTTGGACTAGTACTACCTAACTTAAAAGGTAAATTAGACGGAATGGCTTTACGTGTACCTGTTATTACAGGTTCATGTGTTGACTTAGTTGTTGAACTTAAGAAAGAAGTAACTGTTGAACAAATTAACGCGGCTGTTAAAGCACGTGCTAATGAATCTCTTGGTTATACAGAAGATCCTATCGTTTCAAGTGACACTATTGGAATTCATTACGGAACTTTATTTGATGCAAACATGACCAGAGTTATGACTGTTGATGGTAAACAATTAGTTAAAGTACTTACATGGTATGATAATGAAATGAGTTATACTGCTCAAATGATTAGAACTATCGCTTACTTAGCCAAAGATTTAAAAGACTAACATTTAAACGAAAACTCACTTAATGTGAGTTTTTTTATTTCATTTTCAAATATTGTT
>CAYYOU010000172.1:0-3281 GCA_964473425.1 uncultured Candidatus Izemoplasmatales bacterium
AACACTGCAAAACCATTTTCTTCATCAATACTGTAAAGACAACAATATACAACTTGAAGCGTATGCACCTTTAATGAGTTACAAAATTCCAGAATTACTTAAGAATGAAGTAATGAATGAAGTGGCAAAAAAACATAATAAAACAGTTCCTCAAATAGCTATTAGATGGCTAATTGAAAGAGAAATTGTGGTAATTCCTAAATCTGTCACAGATTCAAGAATTATTGCTAATCTAAATGTTTTTGACTTTAGTTTAGATCAAGAAGATATGGATAAAATAAGAACAATTAATACAGGTAGAAAAATCTTCATTGAATTTGACAATGTAGATTATTAACATTTGCTATATGTAATGTACACATATAAATAAGGTTATGATTTCTTTTGAAATCATAACCTTTTATTAATAGCCGATTTTGTTTAAGTTATCTCTTAATATATTAGCGGAGATACACAATTTTTCTTTTTCATCTTCGCTTAGTTCTAAATGTACAACATGGTGAACACCATCTCTTTCTAATACAGCGGGTAAACCAATATACACTTCTCCAAGACAATCATAAATACCGCCATTTAGTACTGAAATAGGCATGATTCTATCCTCATTATTTAAAATAGCTGCGGTAATCCTTACTAGTGCCATTCCAATTCCATAATAAGTTGATTTTTTTCTCTTTATGATTTCGTAAGCAGAATCTCTAACCTTCTTGTAAATATTATCTAGATCATGAAAATTAATTTCGTCCATTGAGTTTATAACATCTTTCATTGGTTTTGCACCAACATTAGAGTTAGACCAGCAAACAAATTCACTATCCCCATGTTCACCTAATATATAGGCGTGAACATTTCTTGGATCGATATTTATATACTTTGAAATTTCATATCTAAGTCTTGCAGTATCAAGAGCAGTACCACTACCAATTACTTTTGATGAATCTAATCCTGATTCTTTCCATGCAACATAAGCTAGTATATCTACTGGGTTTGAAGCAACAAGAAGTATTCCAGCAAATCCAGATGCCATAATATCTTTAACAACAGCTTTTATTATTTTTGCGTTTCTGGATAAAAGCTGAATTCTATCTTCGCCCTCTTTTTGACTAACTCCTGCAGTTATAACAACAAGAGTAGCGTCTTTACAATCACTATAGTCTCCTGCATATATATTCATTCTTCTTGGGCCAAATGCTAATCCATGGTTTAAATCCATAGCCTCACCCTCGGCTTTATCTTTATTAATATCTATTAAAACTAGTTCTTCAACAGTTCCCTGGTTAACAAGTGCATACGCATAACTCATCCCAACAAATCCAGTACCAACTATTACAACTCGATTACTGTTCATATAATCACCTCAATATTATTTTAACAAAAAAACGATACTTATAGTATCAATACACACATATTAAGACACTGATATGGTATGTAAATGTTTTCAATAACGATATTCATTCATCATTTATATTGTTTTTCTTGACATGTGACAACCCGTCATATAATATATAGTTATGACAAGGTGTCACAAGGAGGGTATATTATGCCAAAAGATACTTTTTTTAATTTATTAGAAGAGAAAAGAAACAAAATAATTAAAGCAGCAAAAGTAGAATTTACAGCAAATCCGCTTAGAAAATCACGTGTATCGAATATAATAAAAGAAGCAGAGATTCCAAGAGGGAGCTTCTATCAATATTTTGAAGACCTTGACGATCTTTACTATTATGTAATTGATGATGTTTTTGAAAACATACATAAAGCAGGAACAATGTTTTGTGAATCTACAAATGATATATTTGAGTTTGCTCAAATTTCTTTTGAATACGATTACGATGCGTTTATTAATGATATGAGACATCGATTTATGATGAATGTAACTCAAAGCATCTCATCTAATGAGGAATACGTTAGTAACTTTAATAAAATGAGAAAAGAATACGTTCTGGGAATTCTAAATAAAATGGATTTATCAAAGATTCGTTTAAAAGAGGAAGAAGACCTTATTAAAATGTATCAAATGATTCAAAATTTAAAAAGAACAGTTATCCAAAAATCGATTATTCATAATCTAGATAAAGAACAAGCATATTCTGAATTTAAATGGTATGTCGATATAATTAAGAACGGATTACTTGAGGAGGAATAAAATATGGGCAACTTGATGAGTTTACTCAAATACACAAAGAAGTATTACATTCATATTTCAATATCAATATCAGCAATGCTTATCCAAGTTATTGTTGGATTTTTAGTGCCATTTTTGATGATAACAATAATTGATGATGCAATTCCAAATGATAATATACAACTGCTTATTACAACTGCATTAATTATGCTAGGATTAGCTGTTTTAGGGTTTTTAGCTGGTGCAGTAAATAATTATACTTCGCAATATGTTTCGCAATATTCAAGTGCTGATTTAAGACTAGATTTGTTTAGAAAAATTCAATCACTGTCTTTTATCAATATAGATCACTTTAAAACAAGTAGATTAATTACAACTGCTACTAACGATATCGTAAGAATACAACAGTTTTACATGATGTTGCTCAGAATCATTGTTAGAGCACCTTTGATGATTGGAGTAGGTTTGTTTCTTTCAATTAGAACAAGTGTTCAATTATCAAACATATTCTATATATCAATGCCAATATTAATAATTTCTATTATAGTAATAATGATATTAGCTTTTCCAAGATTCTCAAAAGTTCAAAAAACAATTGATGGAATAAATAAAGTTGTCCTTGAAACAGCTAATGCTCCTAGAGTGATTAAGTCTTTTGTTTCTATTGAACATGAGAATCAAAACTTCGAAACAGCAAATGAAAATTTTAGAGTTACAAACACAGCAGCAGAAAAGATAATGGCTTTCGCTGATCCTATTATAATGTTTATCTTTAATGCAAGTATTGCTGGAATCGTATTTCTTGGTGCATACTTCCTAAATGGTGGAGATTTAATTAGTTCTACAACTGGATTACCAAAAGTAGGAATCTTGATCGCGTTTAATAACTACAGTATGCAGATTTTATTTGGATTAATGATGTTTGCAATGATGATGATTTTCATTTCAAGAGCGGCAGTAAGTGCAAAAAGAATTATGGAAGTATTTGATGAAAAAATAGATTTAGTTTCCAAAGATGATTCAATTAAAGACATTGTATTAAATGGGGATATTGAATTTAAAAACGTAAGTTTTGGTTATGGGACTGATGGAAATAGAGTATTAAATAACATAAGTTTTAAAATTAAAAGTGGGGAAACAATAGGGATTATTGGAT
>CAYYOU010000173.1:0-3266 GCA_964473425.1 uncultured Candidatus Izemoplasmatales bacterium
GAAGATTGGTTAATGTTTAGATTTGATGATACATTAGCTAACTTGATAGAAATTGAAGTAATGAAAGATATGCTTTTCGATATTTTCTTCTTAGAATATGGAAATTCATTCTTCTATGATTTACAAGATGAAATGGAATTAGAACTTGGCGTTGGTTTATTATCAAGTTATGGAATAGACTTAGGATCAATCGTTCAAAACATTGTTGATGCTGATTATGATGCAGTACAACTTGCTATTGATAGTATTGATTATGAAACTCTTATTTTAGATTTAGATATGGTTCATTTAGTTCCAGAAGTAGTATTATTACTTGAAGAATATCAAGTTGAACTTGATGCAATTGGATTTAATACTGCTGCTAGAATTGCATATATTCAAGCAAATGGAACAGAAGCATTACTAAATGATTTAAATACTGCTGAGATTTCAACATTACTTGATATTATTGCTGATGCAGAAATGGAAGAAGGAGATGTTGATTTATCAGATATGTATGATGCATATGTAGATGATGAATTAGATCACTTCATGGTTATGTTATTCTTAAATCAACCAGAAGAAGAATTAATGGGACTTTATGAAATTCCTGGATTTGATTTTGATTTATTCAAATCAGCAATGGATGAACTTGATTACGATGCATTCTATCTAGAAGAAATAGATGTAGAGTTACTCGCAGACACAGTCTACGAGGGACAAGATGCATTTGATTTATATCTAGTAGATTTAGCTTTAACAGCTCCAGAAACTGCTAGTATCTTAATGTCGTTTAGTGGAAGTGTGCTTGAATTAGAACCATACATGCTGTATATCGATGATGTAAACTATGCACTAGACAATATAAGTATGTTTGAAGATTATGTTTCATTACCTTATTACTTGGAAAATGAAATAGTAACATTAGATTTGGCTCAAACACCTAACAATGAAATATTAACTACAATTACACTAAATGGTAGTGAAACATCACAACTATTTGTTGATGTAATGGCGGATGCATATTTATTCTTAGAAGGATTCGAAACATTTGATTTACCATATGTACAACATTTAAATTGTCCTGTTGGTGAAGAATGTGAAGACTTTACAGAATATTTAGAGATTATTCAAGATTTAGGTGAATTAGGAAATGTTGAAATGGAAGCTTTATTTAATCCATTAGATCAAAGTGAAATGGAAATGACTATTGATTTCACAAGTTTAGTGAATTCATTACTTGCATTTGATGATGAAAATGAAGCAATTGTAAATGATTTATCTGTTATTATATCAATGGATGAAAATACAACTGTTACAGTTCCAACTGAGGTAAGTAGTGTGAATGAAGTAGCTGAAGATTTTGCACAAGTATATCTTAACGATATGGCTTATGAAATTGTGAAAGATGCATTAGAATTTTATACAGAAAATCCTTTAGATTTCGCACTTGGAAATCATGCTCTTGATACTTATGAAGGATATGTGGATGTTAGTTTAGCATTTGATGAAGTAAAATCACTTATTACAGTTGGAGGAACTTCCTCTTTACCAACAATATCACTTACATTATATTGGGCAGATGGATCTCTTGTATTTGATCAACCAATATCACTTAGTTATTTAGATGATATATTAAATGGGGACATGCCTTCTGCAGCTCAATACCAAGCATTACTAGATGGTGTTAACCAAGAAAATTTCCATATGTCAAAAATGATTATTATATTCTTGTTCTCTGAATCAGATGTATATGTAGAACAACTTCCAGAGATACCTAAGTATTAATTAACAACTTAGCGAGTCCCCCCGAGGGACTCGCTTTTAATATTTATGAGCATTTTGATTTGATATTCAAACAATGTTGTAGTATAATATATTTGTAGCAGAAATGCTACACTTATCCCTTACATAGCATGGCGAATAAATTTATTTATTCGCACATCCCCTTCCTTAAGAACCGCAGAGATGCGGTTCTTTCCTAGTTTATACCATAAAAAAATGGACTATTTAGTCCATTTTTGTTTAATTTCTTTGAAGTTTGAAACGAAATATAAAATATTCATTGTCAGGAATACCAAGAATATAAAGAATAAAATATAAAAATTAAAGTCTTTGAATGTACCTGCTACATTGTCAGGTATATATCCGATAAACCAATAGTTTGTTCCAAATAATCCATTTAAGAAATAGATGATTACTCCAAAAATGAAACTATCTCTAAATATTCTAAGTGTTGTTTTATAACTTACTCTATATCCATAAGCTATATAATAGTATAATGGTACAGAGATAATAACACAGTGTATTAGGATAAAGTGATAATATCTAAAGTTATAGAAAGTATATCCATAGCTATTTGGGAAAGTAAGTGCCATGATTCCTCCAATGACTCCATAGAAGAAAGCATATTCCCATATTCGTTTACTATTGGTAAGAAGAAGAGCAATAGAAAATATTACTGCAAAACTACAAACATGTAAAGGTAGGCTAAACCTTGGATAAGTCCAATTATGAATGTGATAGGTTAACTCTAAAAATACTAGTAAACCTATAAAAATCTTTTTTATTAGTTGTTCTTTAGAACCTGCTTTAATTTTTTTTGAAACATTAAATGTTAGTACGATAGCTCCAACAGCAAATAAGAAGAGTATTAGATGATGATATGTCCACATTTGTGCAGACTTGCTAAAGTCGATATCATGTCCAAAAAACTTTCCAAATGTCATATTGCAACCTCCTGATATACGCCGTGTTTAAATTTTTGCAACACTAAATTATATCAAAGAAATGAAAGTTTGTCTATTGACTTATAATTAAATGTATTTTAGTACAAATAACAATTTAATTAAAATAAAAACGAGTTCACACTTTTCAGCGTGAACTCGTTTAAATTATTGTGGCATTTCACCATTTTTAAGCTTTGTAAGAAAATCATGTAGTGGTTGTTCTGGTACAAAACCGACGTTTTGTCCTATAACCTCTTTTCCTTTAAAGAAAAGGATAGTTGGTACACTTGATACACCATATTCAGAAGCTTGTGGATGCTCATTAGCATCAGCTGCGATAAATACTACATCTTCTAAATCATCGTTTACTGCAAGTTTCTCAAATATAGGCTTTAGCATTTTACATGGAGGACAAGTAGTAGTCGCAAATTTAACAATTGCAATTTTATCTTCTAGTAAATAGTCTTGTACTCTTTCAGTTGGTTTTAGTTCGTTTAACATATTAATCACCTCTCATAATTATTTTAAATTATTTTAATTATTTATAACTATATTTTA
>CAYYOU010000174.1:0-3266 GCA_964473425.1 uncultured Candidatus Izemoplasmatales bacterium
TTTTTTAGGACTACTATGTTTACTTTTTTCATAGTAGAAATTTTCTTTTGAATTTTTTCTGCGACCATTGTACTAATATCTTTGGTAAGCTCTTCATGTTCTCTCATGTAAATAAATCCTCTTGAGATTATTGCTGGCTTTCCGATAACCTTAAGATTAGTTTGATCAATAGTTACTATTGCGCTTAATAAACCGTCTTCACTTAATAGTTTTCGGTCTCTTATAACAATATTACCAATATCTCCAATACCTTTTCCATCAATATATACGCTTCCAGCTTTAACTTTACCGGCGTATCTTGCAGTTTTTCTTGTAACTGCTAGAACACCACCATTATCAAAGACAAATTCATTACCCTTTTTAACTCCTGTCATAATACCAATATTTGAATGTATTTTAAGCATTCTATATTCACCGTGTATTGGCATGAAGAATTTAGGTTTTATTAGTTTGAGCATAAGTTTAAGTTCTTCTTGTCCACCATGTCCTGATGTGTGCACATCAGAAAGTGGAGAATTGATTATTACATTTGCTCCTCGTCTAAATAACTGATTAATTGTTTTACTAACTGAAGCAAAGTTACCAGGTATTGGGCTACTACTAAATATTACAGTATCCCCTTGGTATACTTTTATCTGACGGTGAGTTCCTGCAGCTATTCTTGATAATGCTGCAAATGGTTCTCCTTGGCTTCCTGTACAGATTATAGTAATCTGATGTGATTTATATTTATTAAGATGATTTGTTTCTATAAAAGTTCCTGGTGGAGCTTTTATATAACCCATATCTGTTCCTACTTCAACAGTTCTAATCATACTTCTACCAAATATTGCAATTTTTCTTTTTGTAGCAAGACTCGCTTCAACAATTTGTTGCACTCTATGAATGTTGGATGCGAATGTTGCAACTATAGCTCTACCTTCAATTTTGGTGAAGATATCTTTAATGTTTTCACTTACTAGCTTTTCACTTTTTGTGAAAGCAGCAAGTTCAGCATTCGTTGAATCGCTTAAAAGAAGTAGTACTCCTTTTTTGCCGATTTCTGCAATTTTTTGATAATCTGCATCTGGTCCTGTTGGCGTAAAGTCAAACTTGAAATCTCCAGTATGAACAACTACTCCCTCGGGTGTATGTACAACTATACCAAAAGAATCAGGAATACTGTGATTTGTTCTAAAGAAACTAATACTTAATTTCCCAAGAACAATCTTCTCGAATTCTTGATATTCTATTATATTTGCTTTTAAACCACGATGCTGTTCCATTTTGTTTTCAATTAATCCGATAGCTAAACCGCTTGCGTAAATCTTAGGTATTTTAACTTGGCGTAATAAATAAGGGATTCCACCAATATGATCTTCATGACCATGAGTGATGACTAAAGCCTTTATTTTCTCTTGATTTTCAACTAAATATGTATAATCAGGAATAACGTAATCTATTCCTAGTAACTGATCATCTGGAAAAAGAATACCAGAGTCGATAATAACCAACTCATCTTGGTACTCTACACAGTACATATTTTTTCCTACTTCACCAAGACCACCTAATGCAAAAACACCGACTTCGTTTTGTTTTAATAATTTATTTTGCATTACTAATAGTCCTCCTTAATAATGAAATGTTTATTTCTAAATATATTATACCAAAAAAAGCGTTTAATACATAGTTAAATGTTTTGTTATCTTTTCATATAGTTATATTATTATATAATATGTTATAATTTAATAGAGGTGCTTATGATGAACAGTAAAAAAATAATCTTTTTCGATATAGATCGCACTTTATACGATCCTGATATAAAAAAAATTCCTGCTTCAACTATTGAAGCATTAAAGATTTTACATGCAGATGAAAACATCGAAATAGCGATTGCTACTGGTCGTGCTTTTTATATGCTAGATATTATTAATGAAATAAAAGAATATATTAATATTTTTATCACAATAAATGGACAAATAATCATCAAAGATGGGAAAACGATATACAGAAACCCTATTTCAAAAGAAAAAGTATTAGGTGTTGTTAAGAAATTTAATGAAGCTGAAATGAAGTATGGCTTTTTAGGAGAATTTGATGAAACACTAAACATCGTTGATGATAAAGGTAAAAAGGCTTTTGAACTTGTTAGTATGGCACTGCCAAGAATAGATCCTCATTTCTACATGGACAATGATATCTTCCAAATGTGGGCTTTTTGTGAAAAAGAGTATCATAGTTCATTTAAAGAATTATTTCACGATATGGAAGTTGTATCATGGCTTGGAGATGGGTTTGATGTCTTGTCTAAAGGAATGAGCAAAGAACAAGGGATAAAGAAAATCCTTGAAATAGAAAACATCAAACTTGAAAATGCATATGCTTTTGGGGACGGAGATAACGATATTGAGATGTTAGATTTTATACCTAATAGTGTTTGTATGGGTAATGGTAGTGAAAACGCTAAAAAACATGCTGCGTATTTAACTGAGGATATAAAGGATGATGGAGTAATGAAAGGTCTAATTAGACTAGGACTATTAGATAGATTATAAGGCTGGTGATTAAATGATTGCTAAAGTACTTGTTGATGTGAAGGCGAAAGAAGTAGATAGAACATTTGACTATTTAGTTCCTTCAAAACTAGTTGATATTATTGAAATAGGACAAAGGGTAAAAGTACCATTTGGACCACGTTTTATTATGGGATATGTTCTTGGTTTTAAAGAGGAAAGTGAATTTAAAAAATTAAAGAAAATCTACTCAGTTATGGATATTATTCCTTCACTGACAGAAGAACTAATAGAACTAGGGAAAGAACTAAGTATTTCTAATACTAGTTCGCTTGTAGGAATCTACCAAGCAATGCTTCCAAAAGCCTTAAAATCAAAATATAAGAAGAAATTAAATGTTGTGGATAGCGAGTTATTATCACTTGAGTTAGCTTTGAAATTTAATAAGTTTAGTCAAGCAATATATGACAAAGAACTAGATGCATATCTAAAAGAAATCAAAGAGAATATAAATTCAGGTAATATTTTTATTACATATGAAATAAAACAAGCAAATAAAGAAAGATATCTTAAAAAAATTAAGTTAGCTAATCCAGATGTCATTGTAAAAGGAGCTAAACAAGTTCTAGTTCTTGAATACCTAAAAGAAAATACTGATGTTTACAAAAGAGATTTAATGAGTAAGTTTTCACTAGCTCCCTCAACAATAAAATCTCTTGTGGATAAAGGAGTAATTGAAGAATATAGCATTGAAACATACAGAGAAGTAGAAAG
>CAYYOU010000175.1:0-3261 GCA_964473425.1 uncultured Candidatus Izemoplasmatales bacterium
CCCATCACTTCTATTAACCCTCTAGTTTCTTTTTGAATATGGTGGTTTTCTGGATGAGGATGGAATATTCCTAATGGGAATAAATCACTCGTTAGGTTATTTCTTAGCGTAATATCGAGTACATATATATCACCATTTTTTCTAGCAATTGGTGTTATTGCATTATGAGGTTTATCAGTAAATGAGACTATATTTGCTTCAGAATCATTATATTTCTCCCAGAATTTATATAGCCTATCAGCAGTTTGAATCAAAGATTTACGGTTGTTAGATTCAAGTCTAATGACACTAAGTGGCCAGTATAATTGTTTCAATACTACATCTTTAATTGTATATTCTTTTAGTACTTTTGCAGACTCAATTGGGAAATTATATCTTCCTCCTTGATAATGTTCATGACTTAAGATTGAACCACCAACGATTGGCAATCCTGCATTAGAACCTAAGAAATAATGAGGCAGTATGTCAATAAAATCAAACAATCTTTTAAAAGTATCAACTGTAACATTCATAGGAATATGATCTTTTTTTAACACAATTGAATGTTCATTATAGTAAACATAAGGTGAGTACTGAAGATAAAAGTCTTCATTATTTAGTTTCATAGATATAATCCTATGATTAGTTCTACCCGGTTTATTTTGATCACCATAAAATCCTACCTGTTCTTTACATAACAGGCACTTAGGATAAGTAGAACTCTTATCATCACTTTGATTGATAATATCTCTCGGATCTTTTTCTGGTTTACTTAAATTAATTGTAATATCAAAAGTACCATATGGTGTTTCAGATTTCCATTTAATATTCTTTGAAGTTCTTGAGGTTTTTATATAATTACTCTTTTGAGATAATGTGTAAAAATAATCAGTTGCTTTTACAGGATTATCTTTCAAATATTGGTTAAATATGTAGTTTATTGTAGAAGGTCTTGGAATAAATATGTCCATTACTTTTGCCTCAAATAAGTCTCGTTGAGAAATTGTGTTAGGAGTAAATATCCCAATTTCATAAGCATAATCTAAAATTGGGTCTAGTAGTGAAGAAGGTTCTTCTACGTCTATCTTGTCTATTTCTACATTTTCAGGTTCTCTAATCTGAAGTAAGTTGGTCAATCTATTCAATACATAATCATAGTCGGTCTCATTTACGAGTTTTTTGTTAAGAGCGTACTCACAAAGCATCTTTATATCTTTACTTATTTTCATCTCTATAACCCTCCTTATGTAATTGATGATACTTCCAAGCTGATGATATAATTGAAGAAATATCATTAAATTTTCTTACCCATCCTAGTTCTTTTTCTGCTTTTTCACTTGAGGCTATAAGTCTAGCTGGATCACCATCTCGCCTTTCTGATTGTACAATTCTAATATCTGATTTTGTAATTTCTCTTGCCGATTCAATGATTTCTAATACACTGTATCCTTGTCCGCTTCCTAGATTATATATATTGCTTTCATTTACTTTAAAAAGTTGTTTCATAGCAAGTATATGTGCTTCAATCAAATCTTCTATATGTATATAGTCCCTTACGCATGTTCCATCAGGTGTATCGTAATCATTTCCAAATACGTTTATATGTGTTCTTTTTCCCTGAGGCACTTGAAGAACCAAAGGTATTAGGTGAGTCTCAGGATTATGATTTTCTCCAATAACACCTGAGTAATGAGCTCCAGCTACATTGAAGTATCTTAAAGAAATATATTTTATACCATGAGAAATATCAGCCCATCTCATCATTTTTTCCATTGCCAGTTTAGTTTCTCCATAAGCATTGGTAGGAAGTTCAATGGCATTTTCTGTGATTGGCATGATACTTTGATCTCCATATACAGCAGCACTGCTGCTAAATACAATTTTTTTCACATTAGCTTCCTTCATAGCATCTAGTAAAACCATTGTTCCGTAAACATTATTATTATAATATGTTAACGGAACGACCATGCTCTGCGCAACCAAACTAAAGGCGGCAAAGTGAATTACAATATCTATTCTATTTTTTATCAAGATATCTTTCACATGATTAAAATCTCTAATATCAGCATTATAAAAGATTGCTTTTTCATCGATTGAGCAAATGAATCCAGTCGATAAATTATCAATTACTACTACATTATGTCCAGCAGTAATAAACATCTTAACTGCGTGACTTCCAATGTATCCAGCACCACCAGTTATTAATACATTCATAACAAATCACCACTTTCAAGTTTTCTTGTTCCATCACTACTTTTCACAGGGAAAAAGTCAGCAGAATAGCCTATAGTTTTAAGATAATCTTGCTTTACTTTAGAAATTATATCAAGAATATCATCAGTTTTTACTAGGCTAACTACACAGCCCCCAAAGCCAGCTCCGGTCATTCTAGCACCAATTGCTCCGTGAATTCTAAATGAATTTACAAGAGTGTCAAGCTCGAAGCACGACACTTCATACAAGTCGCGTAGGGAATCATGGCTCTCGTTCATAAGATTTCCGAAAAGAAGTATTTCATCTAATTTAAGAGCTTCAGCTGCATCAAGAGTTCTCATATTTTCATGAATTACATGTTCAGCTCTTTTCCTTATAATTTTATCAGATATGCAGTTTAGATGTTTCAAATAGTTGTCAGAATCTAGATCACATAAATAATCAATATTTCCTCCATTATTGTTAATAGTGGAAACAGCAATTGAACATTCATTCTGTCTTTCATTGTACTTTGTATTATCGAGTCTTCTAGACTTGTTGGAATTAGCAATAATTAATGAATATTTACCTAATTTTAGCGGTATATACGTATAATCAAGTGTGTTAGTATTCAGTAACATTGCTGTATCAATAATGCTCGAAGCAACACTTATCTGGTCCATAAATCCACATTCAACTCCAACATATCTGTTCTCTACATTTTTTGCTATAATAGCAATTTTAAAAGGGTCAAGATTACACAAATAATGATCATTTAGAATCGTTCCGATAAGCACTTCTAAAGAAGCACTTGAAGACAATCCAGAACCGTGTGGTAATGTACCAAATATTACAATATTTAGACCATGAGAAAAATTGGTTCCATTTTTCATAAACGCTCTTAACATTCCTTTTACATATTTTGTCCAACCATCAATTTTATTATTTCTAGTTCTATTAATTTTGTACTTTTTAACATCATTTTGATTTTTTTTATTTACTTGATAGAATTCATTATCTTCTGCATCTTGATACTCATATTTTTCTAATTCATCAAACCAGCATGTTGTTGAAGATTTGTAAAGGTGA
>CAYYOU010000176.1:0-3241 GCA_964473425.1 uncultured Candidatus Izemoplasmatales bacterium
CTGTAGTATTAGGACACCATGTTACTGTTGAAGGCGGAACTTGACTTGTTCATACGGCTCCAGGACATGGGGAAGACGACTTCATAATTGGTCAAAAATATGGACTTGAAACACTTTGTCCAGTTGACTCAAAAGGATTCATGACAGCAGAAGCTGGTAAATATGAAGGCGAATTTATAGAAGATTGTAATAAGAGTGTAGTACTAGATCTTGATGATTTAGGATATCTTCTTAAATTACAATGGATAACTCATAGTTATCCACATGATTGGAGAACCAGAAAACCAGTAATCTTTAGAGCAACAGCTCAATGGTTCGCATCAATAGAATCATTAAAAGATGACATGATGAAAGAAATCGAAAAAGTTAATTGGTTCCCTAAATGGGGAGAACTAAGAATGACAAATATGGTGAAAGACAGAAAAGCATGGTGTATTTCTCGTCAAAGAACCTGGGGTGTACCAATTCCTGTTTTTTATAATGAAGACGGAACTAGTATTTTAGATAAAGAAGTGATTAACCATGTAGCAAATATCTTCGAAGAACAAGGATCAAACGCTTGGTATACTTTGAGTGCAAAGGAATTATTACCTAAAGATTATACAAACAGTGCTTCACCTAACGGATTATTTACGAAAGAAACTGACATTTTAGATGTTTGGTTTGATTCAGGAACTTCACATCACGGTGGTATGAAAGATTTCGGTCTTCCTTATCCTAGTGATCTATATTTAGAAGGAAGCGATCAATACCGTGGTTGGTTTAACAGTAGTTTATCAACAGGAGTTGCATCAATGGGTAAAAGCCCTTATAAAACTTGTTTAACTCACGGTTTTGTTCTTACAGATGACGGAAAAAAAATGTCTAAGTCTCTTGGGAACGCTATTGATCCATTAAAAATAATGAAACAAAGTGGTGCAGACATTCTAAGATTATGGGTAGCTAGTGTTGATTATCAAAGTGATGTTAGAATAAGTAATCTAACTATGAAACAAGTAAGTGAGTCATACCGTAAGATAAGAAACACAATTCGCTTTATATTAGGAAACTTATTTGATTTTGATCCTGCAAAAGATAGAGTTGAATTTAATGAATTAAACGAAGTAGATAAGTTTGTTGAATTAAAACTTAATAATTTAATAAAGGATGTTACTGAAAGATATGATAACTTTGAATTTGATTCAGTTTACCGTGATATAACAAACTTTGTGACTAGAGAATTAAGTGCATTTTATCTAGATTTCACAAAAGATGTTCTATACATTGAAAAAGCAGATAATCATGCACGAAGAAGTATCCAAACTGTTTTATATGATACTACTCTAGCCTTATTACAATTATTAACACCATTCTTACCTCATACTACTAATGAAGCGTACCTTCAATTACCATCACATTCTTATGGCAATGTCTATCTAGAAAATATGCCTGAATATGTTGAACTTGGTGAATTAGATCTTGTTGAGAAATATGAAAACTTCATGTTAATAAGAGACAATGTTTTAAAAGCTCTTGAAGAAGCAAGAAATAATAAAGTAATCGGTAAAAGCTTCAATGCTTTATTAACACTTTATCCAAAAGGTGAAGTTAAAGAGTTATTAACTAGCATGAATGCAAATCTTGGACAAATTTTTATTGTTTCTAAGTTTGAAATCAAAGAAGGAGTTGGACAATATGAGTTCAACAACCTTTCAATAGATGTTACCAAAGCAGATGGTGAAACTTGTGATAGATGTTGGCAAGTAGTTGATCATTTACATGATGGCTTATGCCATAGATGCTCAGATATATTAAAATAATACTTAAAAGTCTGAATATTCAGACTTTTTTGGTATAATAATGACAGGAAGTGATTTTTATGAAAAGAATAATTTTAGTTATTTTTGTTTTTATCAGTGTTTTAATCTTAAGCGGATGTTCAGAGAATCCTTTCAAAGCTCCATCTGGAACTGAGTTCATTGAAAGTGATGTTTTATCATATGATTATTACAATGGTTCATATTCAAGTAACGTATTTGAATATACGTTTTCCAAGGAATATTTATATTTTATTGATACAGAAGAATCAAATTATCGATTTACTGCAATAAACAACTACCAAGAAATTAGTGATGAATTCATTTCATTTCTTGACTTATATGAAGATGACACTTATTCTGATCGCTACTTAAATGAATCAGGAAACGGTGCTCTCGAACTAAGTTTAGGAGCTACTGAAGATGACTACAATTTAGTAAAAGTTACTGCAGATTCAGAAATTTATGATGTGGATGCTTTTATCGTTGTTGAAAACGGAATTAGAATAATCTTCTCATATACAGAATTTTTTGAAGATGGAAACAAAATAGTAATTCCCTTCAATTTCGCAATCATAGCATCTGAAATTCATGAGGCATATTCAAAAGAGTATCTACCAATAAATAATGAATATGTCGATGAAAAAGCAATTTTAACAAGATATAGAACTGCTATAATTCCATTTCCTCCAAAAGTAGGATTTTGGCCAACTACATTTGGTGAGGAAGAAGAAATAAAAGACATGGGACGATTCATGAGAATAATTGAAGATACAAGTAATGTGGAACCTCATACTGAAGAATTATGTAGTATTGATGTTATTGATAACTGTTTCACACCTGAGTATTCATCAATTAACGGATTTGTTTATGAACTTTCCTTGGCTGAAGTTATTCAGTTTTATGAAGAAAATCATGGTGGTAGATATGATGGTGATAACTTTATATTCTTTATGGACACAAAAAGCTATAAAATTTCTCTTGCTGAAAGTACAATAAATATTGATTACAGTGATACTGATAGCCAAACAGAAGATGTGGTTACTTTTGAAATAACAAAATATTTTGAATAAGCAAGTCGACATGACTTGCTTATATTTTTAAAAAGGTTAAAGTTGTTGATTTTATAGGGCTTTTTATGTAAAATAACAATATCGTTATATCCTAAAATATGGTTAGGAGTAGGAAGTCCCCTAAAATTGACTTAACAACGGTAATAAATTTAGGAGGTACTACAATGACCAATAGAAACTTTGAATTTACCTTTAAAAATATTAGTTATTATTTTTTAGGTTTTTTTATTTTGTTATATTCTTGATTATTTATTAGACTTATAGTTATACATTGGATAGTTATCCACATGTTATCACTAAGTTATCCACATGTTATCAACAGTTTATCCTCAGGATCGGCCTCATTTGTTTACTGTATTTTTTGAATGAATT